>JBBSES010000098.1:0-11540 GCA_038239465.1 Gemmatales bacterium | reverse complement strand
CGGCCAGGCCGTGTCGGTCACGCGCGGCACCGAGCAACAGTTGCGGCAAGGGATCGCGGCCGGGCAATTCGCCTTCTTTCCCGTGACGTAGAGCGCTTCGTTGACAAGCGCACGATGGCCGGGTCCAATGCGCTCCGTCGCCGCCGGGTTTGTTCCTCCCCGAATAACCGTCCAGGAGCGGTCCCACGAAATGTCACCGACCTTCAATCTCATGCGTCTCCTTGTCGTCGCCGCTTTCGCCCTCGTCGCCGCCCCCGCGTTCGCGGCCGATCCTTGGGTCGTCTACGAAGGCGGCGACGGCCCCGGCAAGGGCAAGCACGTCGTCCTCGTCAGCGGCGACGAGGAGTATCGCTCCGAAGAGGCATTGCCGCAGCTGGCCAAGATCCTGGCCACGCACCACGGCTTCAAATGCACCGTCCTCTTCGCCATCGACCCGAAGGACGGCACCATCAACCCCGACCGCAACGACAACGTGCCCGGCCTCGACGCGCTCAAGTCGGCCGACCTGATGATCGTTTCCCTCCGCTTCCGCAATCTGCCCGACGAGCAGATGAAGCCGTTCATCGATTACGTCGAGTCGGGCAAGCCGATCGTGGGCCTGCGCACGGCGACGCATTCGTTCAACATTCCCGGCGGCAAAACCTACTCGAAGTACAGCTACAACTACAACAAGAAGGATTTCGACGGCGGCTTCGGCCGGCAGGTCCTCGGCGAAACCTGGGTCAACCACCACGGGCACCACGGCAAGGAAAGCACGCGCGGCCTGATCGCTCCGGGGCAAGAGCAGAACCCGATTCTGCGCGGCATCAAGGACGGCGACATCTATGGCCCGACCGACGTTTACACCGTCAAGCTGCCGCTGCCCGGCGACAGCAAGCCGCTGATCATGGGCCAGGTCCTGACCGGCATGAAGCGCGACGACAAGCCGCTGGAAGGCAAGAAGAACGATCCGATGATGCCGGTCGCCTGGACGAAGAGCTACACCGGAGAGGCCGGCAAGGCGGCGCGCGTCTTCACGACCACGATGGGCGCCTCGCAAGATCTTGAGAGCGAAGGGCTGCGCCGCCTCCTCGTCAACGCCGCCTATTGGGGCGTCGGCCTGGAAGAGAAGATTCCCGAGAAGGCCAAGGTCGATATCGTCGGCGAGTATAAAGCATCGCCGTTCCGCACCGGGGGCTACCAGAAAGGTATCAAGCCCGAAGAGCTGGCGATCAAACCCCGTTAGCGACGTTTCGAACAAGCGTTCCGCCTCCTCCCCCGGAGATCGCGCCATGGACAACGTAACGACGGGACAGCGCTTCCTCACCCAAGACGTGTGGCACGACCCCTATCCGGTCTATGCCCGGCTGCGCGACACGACGCCGTTTTTCTGGGACGAAACCCTCAAAGGCTGGATCGCCACGCGCTACGAGGACGTGGCCGCCGGCCTGCGCGATCCCCGTTTGTCGGTCACGGTCCGCATGGAAGACGTGCCCTTCGCCGGCCAGACGATCCCGAAGGAACAGCGCGTCTTCCTCGTGCAAGGCGCCGCCAACCGCGATCCGGCCCAATTCCCCGATCCCGATAAGCTCGACGTCGGCCGCAAGGAAGCGCACCATCACGTATCCTTCGGCGCCGGTATCCACTTCTGCATCGGCGCTCCGCTGGCCCGGCTGGAAGGACAAATCGCCCTGCGCTCGATACTGAAGCGCTTTCCGAAGTTGCGCCTGGCGACCGATAAGTTGGAGTACAACGACAACTTCACGCTGCGTGGCCTGAAGTCGCTGCCGGTCGCGTTTTGAGCAGCGGACGTGTCGCATCGGCCCCACGAGCGCGTACATCAATGAAGCATCGGCTGGAGCCGGCGATCGCCTTGCTGTCCGGCTTGAGAACGAGATTCCATCGGTATTTATGGCGCGTCCTTCCGTTGCAACCGCCGTTCCATGAACTCGGCCGTCGCGCGCATCGCCTTGAGCCACGTTTCGTGCTTGTGCAGCATGTGCGATTCGTCGGGAAGCACCAGCGTTTCGACATCCACCTTATGCTTGCGCAGATCTTCCACCAGGCGGACGCTCTCGGCGAACGGCACGATGGGATCCTGATCGCCGTGGATCACGAGTACCGGGGCGCGCCACTTGTGGACCGAAAAGACGGGCGAAGACTCGAAGGCACGGCGCGCGATGGCGCGCTCCACGAGCGGATCGTAGCTCGGCTCGTGGCCGCGGATAATCACGTTCCAATCGTAGACGCCGTGGATATCGACGCCGGCGGCGAACATCTCGGGCGCGCGCGACAGGGCCAGCGCGGTCAGATAGCCGCCGTAAGAGGCGCCCCACTTGCCGACGCGCTCGGGATCGACCTCGGGCCGGTTCTTGAGATATTGGCCGGCGCCGATGACGTCGTTCAATTCGCTGGCCCCGTGGGCGCCGTAGTCGAGGGCCTCGCGGAACTCCATGCCGTAGCCGACGCCGCTGCGATAGTTGAGCGACAGGACCACGAAGCCCCGGCTCGCCAGGTATTGATTGAGCCCATAGTGATGGTGATAGCCGTGCATCCAGTGCCAGCCGAGGAACATCTGCCGGCGCGAGCCGCCGTGCGTGTAGAGGATCGCGGGATGGCGTTCGCCCTTCTTGTGGCCCGGCGGCAGGAAGAGTTGCGCGGGCACCTTCATGCCGTCGGCAGCCGTAATCGTGACGGCTTGCGGTTCGACCAGCGAGGAGACGGGGAAGTCGGCCAGGCTGCCCAGCGCCAGTTCGCGCGGCTTCTCGCTGCCGACGCGGATGACGGCATGCGCCGGACGCCGCGCGTCAGAGCGAAGAAAGGCCAGCGCCTTGCCGTCGCTCGTGGGCGTGGGGGACCACTCGATGCTCATGCCGGTCGTTTCCGCGTTCAGGACGCAGGTCTTCACCGATACGCTGGCCAGATGGCGGCGGTCGATGTCGTCGCGGTTGGAACTGAAGAAGACCCGTTCGCGGTCGGCCGATAGCGCCGCCGATTCCACTTCGTATTTTCCCTGGGTCAATGGCTGCGCGTCCCCGTTGGCCAGAGAGAGAACGTACAGGTGCGTCCAGCCCTCCTTTTCCCAAGGGAAGACGAGACTATCGCCCGCGACCCAGAGCAGTTGATTCGGCGCGTCGATACCGTGGAAGACGCTGCCGACGCCCTTGCTCGCTTTCCAAACTTCCTTGCCAGCGCCGGTCGCGCCGCTGGCGACGCGGATCGACCACGGCTCGGCGGCGCGGCGCGGGCCGAACGTGAACAACTCGCGCGACGCCGGGATGCGGGTGAAGGCAAGCTGCTTGGCGTCGGGCGACCAAACGGGATCGCCGTCGCGGTCCACGCCGGGGTCGAGCCAGCGCAACGGCTTCTCGGCCATCGTATAAACGCCGACCCAGCTATGGGCGCCGCGGTCGTTGACGAAGGCGAGGGCGGCGCCGTCGGGCGACCAGCGGAGTTGCTTGCAGTTGCCAGGCACGTCGAACAGCCGCGCCGCCGTGCCTTTGCCGTCGAGCGCTATCTCCCAGACTTGTCCCTTTTTCAAGTAGGCCACGCGGTCGCCCTTGGGAGAGACGGCCGGAGCATTTCCCTCGTCGAGGCGGCGCGGTGGGCCATCGAGCGGAAACAAGTAGACGGCCTGACGCACGGGCCGAGGCAGGGCACGCGGATTGATCGCCTCGCCGTCGTGGGCCTCGTTGCCGCGCACGGCGATGAGCGCCTTGGCATCGGGCGTCCAAGCCAGTTCGGCGAGTTCCTGGCCATCGTCGTCGGCGAACGAAGTGATGGCCCGGCCCTTGTACTCCGGCGGCTCGGCGACCCAGATGTTGCGCCGGCCGCGCGCGTTGACGATCCACGCCACTTTGCCTTCGATCGAGGCGGCGACCAGCGACCGCGGAAAAGGGCTGCCGAGTAAGTCGTCGAGCGTGGGGGCGGCCGCCGCGCTCCGGGCAGGATCGAGCAAGAGCAAGCCGACGAGGGCGAGGCAGGGATGCACGCGCATGAGGAATCTCCGAGGCGGCGGCGGGCGGCAAGAGGACGGAGGACTGGACTCCACCTTACCGCGAAAGGCGAGCCTGGCAAGCCGCCTTATTCCAAGGGGATTCTTCGCCCTCATCGGCTCTTCGCCATAAGATCACGGCATGGCCATCCACTTCGATTTACTCGCCACCGATGGCGCCGCCCGCCGGGGCCGCTTGCATACGGGGCACGGCGTCGTCGAGACTCCCGTGTTCATGCCGGTCGGCACGCAGGCGACGGTCAAGGGACTGACGCCGGCCATGCTGCGCGAGGCCGGCGCCCGCTTCGTGTTGGGCAACACGTATCACCTGACGATACGGCCCGGCGACCAACTCATCGCCGACTTGGGTGGCCTGCACCGCTTCATGGCCTGGGACGGGCCGATCCTCACCGATAGCGGCGGCTTTCAGGTCTACAGCCTCGCCACCATAAGAAAGATCGACGACCGCGCCGCCGTGTTCCGCTCGCACCTCGACGGCGCGCTGCTGGAACTGACGCCGGAAAAGGCCGTCGCCATCCAGGAAAACCTGGGCAGCGATATCGCCATGTGCCTGGACGAATGCCCGCCCGCCGACACGCCGCCCGAATACCTGCGTGTCGCCATCGAGCGGACGCTGCTCTGGGCCGAACGCTGCCGCGCGGCCCATCGGCGCGCGGATCAGGCATTGTTCGGCATCGTGCAGGGCGGCACCGATCTCGCGTTGCGTGCCCATTGCGCCGCGGAGTTAATCAAGCTCGACTTCCCCGGCTACGCGCTGGGCGGCTTCAGCGTCGGCGAATCGCAGGCGCAGATGCTGGCGGCGCTCGGGCCGACGGCGCCTCTCTTGCCGGCGCACAAGCCGCGCTACCTGATGGGCGTCGGCTTGCCGGCGGACCTGCTCGGCGCGGTGGCGTGCGGCATCGACATGTTCGACTGCACGCTGCCGACGCGCAATGGCCGCAACGCCTCGGCTTTCACGATGAACGGCTCACTGCGGCTGCGCAACGCCAAGCACAAGCGAGATGCGGCGCCCTTGGAGTCCGATTGTCCGTGCTACGCCTGCCGCCATTTCAGCCGGGCGTACCTGCATCACCTGTTCATCGTCGAGGAGATGTTGGGCCAAACGCTGCTCTCGCTGCATAACGTGGCGTTTTATTGCCGGCTGATGGCGGAAACGCGGCAGGCGATCGAGGCAGGCCGCTTCGCCGACTTCCGCGCAGGTTGCCTTGCCCGCTGGGGCGCGACGCTTTAAGATACCCGCTTACTCATCCTCGGCGCCGCGGCGTGGGGCCTTTTTATGCTGGTCGCTTGGCTGACGTTACTGGCCCAGGAAGCCCCCAAAGGGCAAGAAGGGCCACCGTGGGCGCAGTATGTACTCCCTGTCGGGATGGTGGTCATCGGCTATCTGGTACTGTTCCGGCCCATGCAGAAGCAGGAGCGCGAACGCAAGGCGTTGCTATCGACGCTGAAGAAGAACGACCGCGTCGTGACTTCGGCGGGCATCATCGGCACCGTGGTCAGCATCAAGGAAAAAGAAGAGCAGGTGGCGCTGAAAATCGACGACGGCTCGAACGTCCGCCTGTGGGTGCTGCGTAGCAGTATTGCCCGAATCTTGACGGGCGAAGAGGCGAAGGACAAGGACGGGAAAGAGACGTAACGTTTAGCCGCGACCCGGCGAGCGGGGTCGCGTGAGCGCCCCGAGCGCGGAGTACGCGAAACGTAAACGGGACGCGGCGAAACGAACGCGACTTATCATCCCGCGCGGCACGGTTGCCCGCGGCCATCGGATTCTCGCAGGGGCTATCATGAAACCGTTTCTGACGCGCATTCTCGTTTGCCTGATCCCCTGCCTCATCGCGGCGGCCATCGTCGGCATCGCCTTCGCCCGCTACGAAAGCGGCGACGGCGGCTTCAAGCTTGGCGTCGATCTCGTCGGCGGCACCATCCTCGTCTACGAAGTAGACGCCGAACGCTCCCACGGCGGCGGCGAAGGCGGCGACACCTTCGACATCCGCAAGCTCGCCGCCCGCCTCAAGCAGCGGATCGATCCCAACGACTTGTACAACGTCACCATTCGGCCCGTCAGCAAGACGCGCATCGAGATCATCTTGCCGACCGGCGGCGCCCATCAGGAGCGCATCGACGAGGCCAAATGGCAGGCGCTCTTGCAAAAGGCGCGCGACACCTGGCCCGATAAGCTTACGGGCAAGCCCCTCGACGTATCGCGCGGCCGGTTGAACGAATTGGCCACGCTGCTCGAAAGCGACCAGGTCGCTAGCCGGGCCGAGATCGATCATTTCCTCAACGAAAACTACATCAGCAAGGGCCGGAAAGACGTCAGCGGCGACGAAGTGCTGCGCATCAAGGAGTTGATCAAACAGGTCGGCAGCCTCGAATTCCGCGTGCTGGCCAATAGCCGCGACGACGCCGAGGCCCTCGCCGCCGCCAAGGCCTTCATCGACGGCCAGAGCGATCCCAAGGCGTCCGAAAAGGAACGGCAAGACCGCAAGGACGCCCTGCTTCGTCTCGCCGAGAAGGGGCTGCCGCCGCCGTCGCCGCGCAACGCCGAGGGCGGGACGCTCTTTCCCTGGAAGACCGACAACGGCCGGGGCGAGACGACGTACTCCTGGGTCGAGTTGGGCCGCCAGGAACGCCATTCCCTCGGCCTTCACAACGACGCCAAGGGTTCGTCCGATTTGTGGAAGCGGGCGGAAGAGGCGCGCAACCGAGGCGAGGCGCTGTCGTTGTTCGGCCAGGGCGAAGTTCTTCTCTACAGCCGGCCCTCCGTCAATCAACGACTCTCCGAGGACGAGCGCAAGGACAAGGCCATCGAATACTTCCTGCTGACGCGCAACCCGCCCAGCGCCGCGGAGGCGATCACCGGCGAATACCTGGCCGGCTCCAACCCGGCCGAGAGCGAGGGCAAGATCGCCGTCGGCTTCAACTTCAACAGCCGCGGCGCCGACCTCTTCGGCGCCCTGACGACCGCGAACAAGAAGTCGGCTTCGACTGCCGCCCCGTTCCACCGCCGCCTCGCCATCTTGCTCGACGACATGATCGTGTCGGCGCCGCAACTCAACGACACCATCCGCGATCGCGGCGTCATCAGCGGCAACTTCACCAAGAAGGAAGTGGACGACCTCGTCAACATCTTCCGCGCCGGCGCCTTGCCCGCCACGCTCAAGCCGCTGCCGGTAAGCGAAAACACGCTCGGCGCAACGCTCGGCGAGGACACCATCAAGTCGGGTACCTTTTCCATCTTGCTGGCGTTCGTCGCCGTGCTGCTGTTCATGGCTATCTATTACCGCTTCGCCGGCCTCGTCGCCTGTATCGCCCTTTTCGCCAACTTGCTGCTGACCGTCGCCGTCATGGTGCTGCTCAACGCCACCTTCACGCTGCCCGGTCTCGCCGGCCTCGTCCTCACGCTGGGCATGGCCGTGGACGCCAACGTCCTCATCTACGAACGCTTGCGCGAGGAACGCGACCGCGGCGCCAGCCTGGCGCTGGCCATCCGCAACGGTTACGACCGCGCCTTCCCGACCATCATCGACACGCATCTATCGAGCATCTTCAACGCCATCGTCCTTTACGCCGTCGGCAACGACCAGTTGAAGGGCTTCGGCGTTAGCCTCACCGTCGGCCTCGTCATCAGCCTGTTCACCTCGCTCTATATGACGCGCCTCATGTTCGACTTGTGCCTCGCCAAGGGCTGGCTGACCAAGCTGAACATGTTCCGCCTGCTGTCGAACACCAAGATCGACTTCATGCGCATTCGCTATTACTGGTTCGCCGCCACGATTATCTTGACCGTCCTCGGCATCACCGTCTTCCTCATTCGCGGGCAAAACGGCCTGAACATCGATTTCGTCGGCGGTACCGCTTACGGCGGCAAACTCGTCGAGCCGACCGACATCGGCACGCTGCGCGACATGCTCTCCGAAAGGAGCCAGGCCGAACGCCTCGCCATCGACAAAATCACCGAAACCGAGGACGGCGCCGGCTATCAAATCGCCTACAAGGACGGCACCACGCAAATCGTGCAACTGCCCAACAAACCCGAAGGCGACACCCCGGAAGAACGGCAGAACGACCTCAAGGCCCGCGCTCAAAAGCTGCCCGATCTGTCGGTCGAGCAAATCTTCCTCAAGGCCGAGCCAAACACCGATAACAAGAGCCGCTATTTCAACGTCCGCACCTCGGAGAAAGCGCCCGAGTTGGTGCAAATCTCCATCGACCGCCTGCTCCGCGACAAGGAGGGCAAGTCGATCCTCGAGAAGATCGACATGAAGGACGCCCTGGTCGCCGTCGAGGGCAAGGACGACAAGGGCCAATTGATCGACAAGTGGGTTCCCCTGAACTCGTTGACCGATCCCACCAAGGAGGTGAAGAATAGCCGGGTGGCGATCTTGCGCTTCAGCGAGTTCGCCTCGCCGGAGCGCGTCAAGCTGCTGCTCAAGCCGGAGTTCCAGAAGCTGGCCCCGGGCGACGCGCAACCGTTCGAGTTGACCGGCATCAGCGGCGACGATCCAACCCTCAAGCCGCTCCTGGCCGGGCTGGAGGATCGCAAGATCGAGCAGAATGGCCGTTACAAGCTGATGAAGCTGACGATCAACGACACCGCTGCCCCGGGTGTGACCCCCGACAAGCTCAAGGGCGTCGTCGCCAGCACCGAGGCGTCGTTCCAGGCACGGCCGCAGCCGGAACGCCTGGAGAACTTCGATAGCCAGTTCGCCCTCGACACGCAAACGCGGGCCATCTACGCCATCGTCCTCAGCTGGGGAGCCACGTTGCTCTACCTGTGGTTCCGCTTCGGCAGCTGGACTTTCGGCCTGGCCGCGGTGTTCTGTCTGATCCACGATTTATTCTTCACGCTGGGCATCATCGCTTTCAGCCATTACATCCACCAGTGGTTTCCCGGCGCCGCCACCGTCCTCGGCTTGCAGGACTTCAAAATCGACTACGCCGCCGTCGCCGCCTTGCTCACCCTGGTTGGCTACTCGGTCAACGATACCATCGTCGTCTTCGACCGCATCCGCGAGGTGCGCGGCAAGAACCCCGATTTGACGCCGCAGATGATCAACGACAGCGTCAACCAGACCCTGAGCCGTACCCTGCTCACCGCCTTCTCGGTCTGGCTGGTGGTCATCGTCCTTTACATTTGGGGCGGCGAAGGGGTGCATCTCTTCGCGTTCGTCATGGTCGTCGGCGTCATTGTCGGCACCTATAGCTCGATCTACATCGCTTCTCCGCTGCTTCTCATCTTCGGCGAAGGCAAACGGCCGCTCACGGGGCGGGAACGGCGGTTGGCCACGCAGCCGGAGACGGCGTCGCGGTGAGTAGCTATTGCCAAGGGGCAGCAATAACGGGCCGGAAGCGTTAGCGACGGATTTTCAACACCCGTCGCTAACGCTTCCGGCTCGTAGCAAACGCCTTAACCACCAAACGGCATCGGCCCGAGATGTTCCGCGACCGGCCCCAGGACCGCCGCCGGCAAAAAGAGAAGCGCCCCCACCAGGAGAATGGTGCCCAGCAGCACGGCGGCGAAAGTCAGGGTGTCGGATCTCATGCTTCCCACCGTGAACGGCACCGGCAGCTTGGTCGATAAACTCCCCGCCAGGGCCAGCATGGCGACGATCGGCGCATAGCGACTCATCAAGATCACCAATCCCGCGGCGATGTCCCAATGCGTGCAGCCACGGTTGCAAGGCCAGAAGGGCAAAGGCGACGACGAAGGCGAAGCCTTTGAACAGCAGGAGCGAACCGGCATATTGCTTCCAGTCTTGCGGGCCGGTGTTCAATCCGGCTTCGATCCATCGCAGCGGCCAGGGAGGACGGTAACGGCCATCCATGATCCAGGCGAGATAACGGCCGACCGGCAGCGACAGCAAGACGCTCGCGCCGACGAGAACAAGAGCCGGAATCCACATGAGGTAACCCCACGAACGGTCGCGCCCACGGGCCAAAAACCCGCGGGCACGGAGGAAGGCTATCGGCGAGTATCGGAGGCCGGGTTACCAGGCGAAGAGCATCAATTCGAGCAGACCCGTGGCGACGACCAGCACGAGAAAGAGCGAAGTCAGGAAAGTGATCAATTCACGCCAGGAGCAGCAGGTGTCCATAAAAGCCTCGTCGGGGACAGGCCCTCGCCGCGGGGACTGAACGAGTCCGGGCAGGTGAGAACCCTTGGGAACGTCCTCGATAAAGCAACCGCCATGCCGTGGATCGCGGCGAAACGCAAGCTTTTACTCCATATGAATTTGAGGTGATACAAGGCATGGCAGACCCTGCGAACCGCCATGCAGTCCGCCCGGCGCCCCATGCAAAATGCAAGATAGACGATAGAGGGCACGCATGAGCCGTCCGCCTTGCCTTCTCCGTCCACCGTCCACCGTCCACCATTCTTCAAATGACCGACCCATCCGGCACCACCGCCCCCTTGGGGATGACGACGATGCCATCGCGGATGACGTAGTTCGGCCCCTCGTCTTCCTCCAGTTTCTTGTGGTTGACGATGCGCACGTCGCGGCCGATGCGGACGTCCTTGTCGAGGATGGCTCCTTCGATGTGCGTGCCGTCGCCGACGAGCAAATCGGGGACGCCGCGCTCGCGGTTGCGGGCGCGCTCGGCGTCGGTCTCGAAGCGGTCGGCACCGATGAGGACCGTGTCGCGCAGCGTGACGTTGGCCCCGACCCGGCTGCGGACGCCGATCAGGGAGCGCTCGATGCGCGTGCCGGGTAGGATGACGCAGCCATCGCTGACCACGGTTTGCTGCAGCGTCGCGCCGCTGATGCGCGAGGCCGGCAGGAAGCGCATGCGCGTGTAGATGACGCCCTCGGGACTGTGGAAGTCGAACGGCGGATCGTTGCCGACCAGCGCCAGGCTCGATTCGTGATACGACTTGACCGTGCCCAGGTCTTCCCAGTAGCCGTCGAACAGATGCGCCTGCACGCGATGGGTGGCGATGCTGCGCGGGAAGACGTCCTTACCGAAGTCGGTGCATAACGGCTTGGCGGTGAGCATGTCGATGAGTACGTCGCGCTTGAAGAGGTAGATGCCCATGCTGGCGAGGTACTCGCGGCCTTGCGCCTTGATGCCGCTGGTGCGTTCGATCCATTCGGGCGACGTGCGGTATGGCTCGCGCGCCTCGGCCGTCTTCGGTTTCTCGACGAAGCCGACCACGCGGCCGCTGTCGTCGATGCGCATGATGCCGAAGCCTTCCGTCTGGTTCTCCGGCACCGGCAGCACGGCGATGGTCACGTCGGCGTCGTTGTCCCGATGCGTCTTTACCAGCTGGCGGAAGTCCATGCGGTAGAGTTGATCGCCCGAGAGAATCAGTACCTCTTTACAGCGGTCCTCCTGGACGTAGCGGATTTGCTGGCGGACAGCATCGGCGGTGCCCTGATACCACTCGGCGGTTTCGTTCGTCTGCTGGGCGGCCAGGATTTCGACGAAGCCGTTGTTGAACGGGTCGAACTTGTAGGTGTGCGAAATATGCCGATGCAGGCTGACGCTGAGGAACTGCGTTAGCACGAAGACGCGGGTCAATTCGCTGTTGATGCAGTTGCTG
>JBBSES010000097.1:0-11637 GCA_038239465.1 Gemmatales bacterium | reverse complement strand
GATTTGACGCACCACTTGGATGTTATGGACGAGCGGGGGTATTTACCCCCGCGGTGTCCGGGGGGGTAAAAACCCCGCCGCTCGTCAATACTTATCAGCGAACTCACTTCTCGGCGGTGAGCGAACTGGCGGCCACGTCGTAGTTGGCCAGCGCGCGGTGGACGGCCAGGTAAGCCGCTTGCTCGCCCTCGACGGCGGGGGCGAAGAGCAAACCGTTGTCGCGCATGTAGTCCACCACGTCGGCGACGGTATTTCCCTTCAGGCTGCCGAGGTTGTACTTGCCGTTGATGAAGTCGGCGGCGTTGGGCTGCTGCAGGAGGTTCAGCCCTTCGCGCAGGCCGTTGACGAAGCGGTTGGCCTCGACGAATTCGTTGAAGCCGGCCTCGCCGTTCTTGTTCATCAGCTGTTGCAGACGGGCGGTGCCGTCGCGGATGTCCTTGAGGGTGCCAGGGTCGGCTTGCGCTCCTCCCTTGGCCTCGTCGTAGGCTTTCTTCACCAGGGTTTGCAGCTGCTGCCGCAATTCGCGCCCTTCCTGGCCCATCGAGCCGGAGCGAAGCGCAATGGGCCATTCGAGTTTGCCGTCGTTCTTTAGGACGCCCAGGTTGATATTGCCCTTGCCGGAGGTCAGGTTGATCCGTTTGAGGATGCTCTCGTCGATAGGCGCGCTTCCGCCGGACGCCTTGGCCCGATCGGTGCGGATGAGGTTTTCCAGCAGGATGTTCAAGGCGCGGCCCGACCAAATATCATTCTTGTCCTGGCCGATGCGGCTGCGGCGCAACTCCATCTTGGCGGTGCGCTCGATCTCGTCTTGAAGGCTCGGCGTGTTGGCCCGTTCGTAGAGCCATTCGTCGAAAACGCGGCGCCGGTTTTCGATCTGCGTACGCCGCGTGTCTTCCTTGATCTGGAAAGCCTGCTGGAAGGCGACGGCCTGCTGTCCCTGGGCGCTGATGACGGAAGCGGCCCCCTTGAGGTAGCCGCCATAGGGGTCGGAGGCGTTGAAATAGCCATAGCCGCCGAAGGGATCGCCGCCGAGACCGGGGCTATAGGGGCTGGAGCCGACCGTGGAGAGAGGGTTGCTGCTGATAGTGCCAAAATTGCCGGCGGGAAGGCCCGCCAGTCCGCCGCCGAAGCCGACGCCGCCGACTGGGCGGGCCATGCCGACGCCGCCACCACCGCCCGCCGGTTGGTTGGGACCCTGGCGAAATTGGCCGAGGGCATCGCCGCCTGCCAGCGTCACGAGCGCCAGCCCCATCAACGCCGCGCCAATCCGTTTGCCGAGGATGAACATGGCACGTCCCACGGAACAGAGAAAGGGAAATCCGTGCCGCCGCGTCGCGGGCGTCGGCCGGAAGGGGGCAATCTCTCCCATCCCAACGGGGGATAGGGTATGGCCCATTAATGCTTGGTATGGACAATGGTAGTCCATTGTCCCCCGCCGAGGCAAGTTAAACCTTACGGCGCGGGCAAGTTTTGGCGGCCGCTCGCGTGGGGGAAAACGAGGATGCCGACTTCGGCAGTGTAAATGAGATCAGTACGCGCTCAGAGAAGGTGGCCGCGTGGAAAGAATTTTTCGTTCGCCCGTGTTCGCTCGCGCCAAATCCCGTATAATGCTGTTTTGAGAGAGTGGGCAAGGAATGGCCCCGAATGGTAGGATTGCAATTTCGGCGGCCCGTCGGGTTCGCCGTGTTTCATTCCGCAAACCCGTTTGGCTCCGCTGCGTATAATAGTCAGACGGCCATCCCTCGGCTCCGCGGACTCATTTATCGGCGCGTGGTATTTGGACGGGACCTCACCCGATCCCCGAAGGCCATTTTGCCGTCGAACGAGCCGCATCGGATAGGTTTCGAGATCGTTGGGCGTGCGGTGTTAACGGACTGACGAGCCGCAATGATTCGCTAAAATAGGATCGAGTCATGAGAACTACCCGAACCACGGCTTCGAACCTTCAACGGGACGAGCCTCTCAGCTACGTGAATGCCTTCGAAACCGACGAGGAGAAGTCTCTCCACGGTTCCGACCGGGCCAACGTCCTGCCGCGCCTGGCGACCCTGGACGACAGTGACGCCGACCACATCGATCTTGCCGAGGCAGCCCCCGTCGAGGGGGTCGTCGTCGAGGCGATCGAGGACGACAGCGTGACCGGCCCGGACGATTCGCTCGGTCTCTACTTGCGGCAGATGGGCGCCATCCCGCTGTTGACCCGGCAAGAAGAATTGACTCTGGCGCGTCGGTTGGAACACGCCCGCAAGCGCTTCCGCGTCGCCTCCCTGTGGGGTTGGCCGATCATCGACCGCGTCGTGGAAATGTTCGCGCAAGTGCAAGCGGGCCAGCTGGCGGTCGATCCGACCATTGATGTCGTCAATAGCCTCGGCCTCAGCCGCGAGCAGATTTTGTCGCGCATGCCGCATAATCTTCGCACCTTGCGCCAGGTGCAAGCGGCGGCGGCCGCCGAGTTCCGCGTATTGCTGCGCGCGTCCACGCCGTCAGCGCGGTCGCGGCTGCATCGCTCGTTGTGGCGGCGGCTGCGCAAAGCCATCGCCCTGGTCGAGGAACTGTCGCCGCGCATCGAAGTCCTGGAGCGCGCGGTGCTCCAGCTGGCGCGGGAAGCTAGCGCGCTGACGGCCCTGGCCCAGCGCATCGAGGAAACGCGCGGCCGTTCCGCCGCCGATCGCGAGTTGCGCACCAAGCTCATCAAGGAACTGCGCAACGAAATGCTCCGCCTGCGCTCCTCGCCCGAGCATCTTGCCAGCCTGATGACGGTCATCAAACGGCGTTCGGGCATGTATCAGCAAGCACGCCGCGAGCTCGCCGAGGGCAACCTCCGCCTGGTAGTGTCGATCGCCAAACGCTACCGCGGCCGTGGGCTGTCGTTCGCCGACCTCATCCAGGAAGGCAATCGCGGCCTGATGCGCGCGGTGGACAAGTACGAACATCGGCTCGGCTTCAAGTTCGGCACCTACGCCACCTGGTGGATTCGCCAGGGCATCACGCGGGCGCTGGCCGACCACGCGCGTACGGTGCGCGTGCCCTGCCATCAGGTAGGCATGTTGGCGGCCATCGAACGGGTGCGCGGCGAGTTGTCGGTCAAGAATGGCCGCGAGCCGGCGGTCGAGGAAATTGCCGCCGTCCTCGGCCTAACGCCCGAGGACGCGCGCTCGCTCCGCGTCGTCGGCCGTCATCCGATGAGCTTGCACGACCCCATCGGCGGCGACGGCGAACGCGCCCTGGAGGACTTCCTCAACGATCCATCGGCGATCAACCCCGGCCACACCGCCGACCAGCACTTGCTCCGCGAGCGCATGGCCGAGGTGCTGCGGTCGCTGGCGCCGCGCGAACGCGAAGTCATCGAACTGCGTTTCGGCCTCACGGATGGCCACCCGCGTACCCTCGATGAAGTCGCCAAGGTCTACGGCATTACCCGCGAACGCATCCGGCAAATCGAAGCGCGCGGCCTCTTGAAGTTGCGCCAACCCGCCCGGAGCCAACGCCTGGCGGAGTTCGCGGAAGTCGAATAACCTCTCCCAACGAGCGGTGGGTTTATGCCCGCCGCTCGTTTATCTTTCACTCACCCTACGCGCGGCGTAAACACGGGCGAACTCGGCGCCGAAGAGAAAAATCTGCGCCGAGTAAAACACCCATAAGAGAATCACCACCAGCGATCCGGCCGCGCCGAACGCCGACGTGGTCCCCGCCTGTCCTAGGTACCAGCCAATCAGCTGCCGCCCCAGGGTAAACAACAGGCTCGCCACGAATGCGCCGACGGCCGCGTCGCGCCAGGCGATGACAGCGTTCGGCAACAGTTTATAGAGCATCGTGAACAACAAGCCGATGACCGCGAACGAGACGAAAGCGTTGACCGCTTGCCACAATCCGATACCGGGCATTCCCGCGGCGGTCAGCCAGCCCTCGAAGGCGCTCAAGGCCGCGCTGAGTACCAGCGAGGCGAGGAGCAATAGCCCGGTGCCGAGGACGAGCAAGAAAGATAACCCGCGGTCCCAGAGCATGGCCCGATAGCCGCGATCCGCGCGCGGGTCCACTTTCCAGATGGTGTTCAAGGCGTCTTGCAGCTGGATGAAAACGCCCGACGCGCCAAAGAGAAGCACGACGAGGCCGATCGCCGTGGCCCGCCAGCAATCGCCGGTGGCGCTGGTGTGGCGCAGCATGTCTTCGATAGCCTCGGCGGCCGGGTGGCCCACGGTCGCCTCAATTTCCCGGACCACGCCGCCGCGCGCCGCCTGGCCGCCAAACACCAAACCGGCCACGGCGATGGCGATCACCACCAGCGGCGCCAGCGAAAACACGCTGTAATAGGCCAGGGCCGCTCCCAGGCGCGGCACCTTGTCCGCCTGCCATTCGCGGTACGCCTCTTTCAGCAACTCCCACATCGCGCGGATATCCATCGCATAGTCTCCCGCGGACGGCATTCGGTTTGCAGTGGCAAGGGGAAACGCCGCCCGTCCCAGACTACTCTTATCGAACGAGCCACGCACATGGCGAACAAACAGGACCAACGGCGGGAAGCGAGTGATGCCGAGAAGCAGCGGTAGGCGGACGAGCGCGACAAGCCGCGGCCGGCCGAGGAGTGGGGCGCGCGGCACGCCAGCGGCAAGACCATTGGCCGCGGCGGCAAAGAGGGGGGCGAGGTGCCCGGAACGACGCCGGCGGAATGAATTCGCCGCAATAACCACGGAGGCACGAAAACCACAGACTTGACGAAATCAAATGATCCCGTCTTCTCCGTGCCTTCGTGGTTCTTGCTTCAAACCAGGTTGCCGAGAATTTCCTGCAAGTTCTCGGGGACCAACGGCTTGACTAAGTGGACATTGAAGCCGGCGTCCAGGGCGCGTTGGCGGTCGTGCGGCTGGCCGTAGCCGGTCATGGCGATGAGGTAGATCGTGTCGCCAAGCGCCGCTCGAAGCTTTTGCGCAACCTGATAGCCGTCCAGGCCGGGCAAGCCGATGTCGAACAGGCCGACCTCGGGTGGCCGTGCCAACGCTTTTTGCACCCCTGCCGAGCCGTCGGCGGCCACCTCCACTTGGTGCCCCCACAGCTGCAGCATGAGGCGAAGCGATTCGCGGCCGTCGTTGTTGTCCTCGATAACCAGGATCCGCTTGGACCTCTTGGGGATGGTTTGGACGGGGCCGGGCGCCGGGGCCGGCCGGGCGGTCATTGCACGGAGCGGAAGTTGGACCGTCATATCGGTCCCGCGACGCGGGCCTCCACTGGATGCGCTCATTTGACCTCCGTGAAGTTCCGTCAGGGCAGCGGCCAGGGCCAGGCCGAGATGTGGCCCTTCCTCGGCGGGTAGTTCGGTATCATCGGCCGGCGCCAACAGGTTGGCGCGCTCGGCGTCGGACAGATCCTTGCCGGCGTCGCGCACGCGGATCACCGCGTTGCCGTCGCGCGCGCCCAGTTCCATTACCACCCGACTACCCGGCGGCGACGTTTCCAGCGCATAGCCGATCAAGCAGTCGATCACTTGCTCCAAACGCTGGCCGTCGGCCTCCACCGGCAGCGTATCGGCGTCGTTGCGCAAGGCCAGCTGATGGTCGGCGTTCGTATCGTCGGCGGCGAACTGGCGCAGGCATTTCGTCGCCAGGGAAACCAAGTCGATGGTTTCCCTATGCAGCCGCACTTGCCCGGCGACGACCTGGAACATGGCCAAGGATTTGTCGAGCCAACGGCTTAACCTCGAAACTTGTCGGCCAATCGAAGCCTGCTGCTCGCGCGCTAGCAAAGAACCGCCGCCCACCTTTTCGAGGACGTAAGAAGCGCTGCGGATCACGCCGAGCGGATTGCGCAACTCGTGCGAGAGCAGGTTCAGAAAGCGGTCGCGCTGGCGGACGGCCTTCTCGCGTCCTTCCAGCAAGTCCCTGACCTGGTATTGACGGCCGCGGGCTCGCAATGCCGAGCGCACGGCGCTGACCAGGGCCATGGCCGCCACCGGCCGCTGGAGAATCGTGGCGTTTCCCAATGGCTCCAGGAGATCGAGCATCCGTAGGTGCGTCTCCGGAGTACGGCCGATGCCGCCGAAGAGAATCAACAGGGGGAAGTCCGACCAAAGAGCCTGTTTACCCAGGGCCTCGACCAGGCATTTCATGGACGACGGCGTCAGGCTTTCCTCGGTCAAGACGGCGAGGCCGGCACCGAGGTCGAGTTCCGTGCATATTCGCTCGGCATCCTCGCACATCAATGCGTTCAATCCAGCGCGTCCTAACAAGTCAGGCAAGCCACGGGTTTCCGCATCGTCGGCGTCGAGGATCAGAATGCGCTCGCCGATAACGCTGGGAGGGGGTTTGCTCATATTTGTTTGGTCCGTTGCGCAAAGGAGTGGCGAAGCGTTGGCCTCGGCATTCGTCGCGCGTAACTGGCGAAGCTCAATGGGCAGTTCTGTCTTCACGATTTTCCAAGCGTTTCCGTCGTTTCCGTCGGCGAAATCCCCTCCGCCGTCCGTCCTTTCCGTCGCGGATGACCGGCTCGAAAATGTCTTCGTAGTGCTTTCCATACGCAGAAGAACTGCAAATATCTTGCCGGAAGCGGCGCGGCTTCAAGATCGCGGCATTCGATTTGCCACTGGTCAAGTCAGATATTCCGGTGGCACCGGCCGCGTCGTGGTGGCCCATCGCCTGTCCACGCTGCGCAACGCCGACCGCATTTTCGT
Source organism: Gemmatales bacterium (assembly GCA_038239465.1). Lineage (GTDB taxonomy): Bacteria > Planctomycetota > Planctomycetia > Gemmatales > Gemmataceae > JBBSES01. The sequence goes on along the minus strand of JBBSES010000097.1, from coordinate 4,976 downwards.
CTTCGACCAAGGCCGCATCGTGGCCACCGGAACGTACGCCGAACTGCTCGATCGCGGCGGCATCTTCGCCGAATTGGCGCATGCCGCCAACCCGGAGGCGCCGGCGCATACGACAGCGGACTCGCCGCAAGAATGCCTGGCGACGGTGCCGGCGTGATTTTCTAGAAAGGCATTTGACGAGGTAGGGAAACGCCGGTAGGATATAGATGGAGTTGAGACAGAGTCTCAGTTTCTTCAAGACCCGCCAAAGAAATCCTACCCGCCATGAACAACGAATCCGTCCTGACGACCTTGCCCGGCGCCGCCGACACCGAGCGCGTTCTCGTCGTCCTTGTGCAGTTGGCCGACGGTTCGAGCAAGGTGTCGCTGCGGCAACAGAGCTTCGGCGAGGGCGTCGGCTGGTTCGACCAGAAGAGCCTGGACCTCGACCCGGAGCAATTCAAGCAGCTGCGGCGCGGCTACGGGGCGACCGGGCGAACAGCCAAGTCTACGGCTGCCACCGAAGGCATCCTGCTGTTTCCTGGCGTAGTCCACGTCGAGTCGGCGTAAGTTCATCAAACCGCGCCCCCACGATTGGTTTACGTTTCGCGAGGGCGCGGCTCGACGATTACCTTACCCCACCTTGCTCACGGTCCCTTCGCCCTTGCCCGCGGCCGCCGTCCTCCGCAAGATCTTCTCCAGTTCGTCCACGCCTTCTTGCTCTTCCAGGATGATATCTTCGAGCAGGATGCGCAGCGGCGTGTTTTCCTCGGCGAGGTCGAGGGCCTGGCTATACAGGCGGACGGCCTCGCGCTCGAATTCCAGGTCGTAGCGGAGCAGTTCGGTCAGGTCGGTCGATTGGCGAATCTCGGAACGCTCCACCGTCGGCACGCCGCCCAGGGCCACGATCTTGTCGCCGATCTTGCGGGCGTGGCCCAAGGATTCCTCGGCCCCTTCCTGGAAGAACTCGGTATACACCTCGCGCCAAAGATCTTGCACGAGGAAGCTGTGCTGCGTGTATTGGACGACGCCGGTCCATTCCCAGCGCAGGATATCGTTCAATTTGTCGATCACCTTGGCGGTGTCCATCGTTCACTCCGGTTCGGGGAAAGCGATAAGCTTCGACGGAGACGCGCCCGCCGATTCTTCCAGTATAGACGAAATCCGTGCATCGGCACCAGTCGAAGCGAGAAATATCCTACAAATTAGGGGATTTCGGAGACTGCGTCTCAGGAGCAGCGTCGTTTGCTCGGGCGAGCCTGGCCCGCAGGGGCCAAGAGGGAATATCATAAGTCTTGTGCGATCGTTCCAACGGAGACCGGCCACGTGAAACGGCTGCGCATCGGCAACGGCAGCGGCTTTTGGGGCGACAACCTCGACGCCCCCATCCTGCTCGCCCAGCAGGGGCGGCTCGACTACCTCACGCTCGAATACCTGGCCGAGTTGACCATGTCGATCCTCGCGCTGCAGAAGCAGCGCGACCCAGGCGCCGGTTTCGCCAGCGATTTCCTCGACGTACTCGAGCGCTTCTGTCCCATTTTGCGCCAACAGCCGGGCTTGAAGATCGTCACCAACGCGGGCGGCATGAATCCGACGGCCTGCGCCGTCCGAGCGCGGACCATCCTCGACGAGGCCGGGTTGACCGAGCGCGTCGTCGCCACGGTCGGCGGCGACGACTTGCTACCTCGCCTGGATAGCCTCCTGGCGCAAGGGCACTCGTTGACAAACCTGGATACGGGCGAACCCCTGACGACCGTTCGGCCGCGCGTGGTCAGCGCCAATGCCTACGTCGGGGCACGGCCGATTGCCGACGCTTTGGCGCAAGGGGCAAGCGTCGTGATTACCGGCCGGGTCGCGGATGCCTCCTTGACCGTCGCGCCCGCCATGCACGAATTCGGATGGCGGTGGGACGATTGGAACCGCCTGAGCGCCGCCACCGTCGCGGGGCATCTGATCGAGTGCGGCGCCCAGGCCACCGGCGGCCTGTGGATGAATTGGCGCGAGGCGCCTGATTTGGCCAACGTCGGCTATCCCCTCGTCGAGATCGCGGAGGATGGCACGTTCGACATCACCAAACCCGAAGGCACGGGCGGAGCGGTCAACCTCGAAACCGCGACCGAACAATTGCTCTACGAGGTCGGCGACCCGGCCGCGTACCTCACCCCCGATGTCGTGTCCGACTTCACGAGCGTGCATTTGACGGAAAGGGGCCGCGACGTGGTGCGCGTCGAAGGGGCCACGGGCAAACCGGCGACCGATTCGTACAAAGTGTCGATCGCTTACCGCGACGGCTGGACAGCGAGCGGCACGCTAGTCATCTACGGCCCCGATGCCGTCGCCAAGGCGCAGCACTGTGGCGAAATGCTGCTGGCGCGGGTGCGCCGCGCGGGCTTCGACCTGGAACGGACGAACGTCGAATGCCTCGGCACCGGCGCCTGCGTGCCCGGCATCGGCGCTTCGCGGGACCTGTCCGAAGTCGTGTTGCGCGTCGGGGCGCGCGACCCGCGCCGGGACGCGGTCGAGCGCTTCACTAAGGAGTTTGCTCCGCTGGTGACGTCGGGCTTGCCGGGCGTGACGGGCTATACCACCGGCCGGGCGGCGGTGCGCGAAGTCTTCGCCTACTGGCCGGCGTTAATCGCGAAAGAAGCCGTTACCGGCGAATGCCGCATCGTGGAGGCGGGCGACGTATGAGAATCACGACGAAAGTGCCGCTGTCCACCATCGCTCACGGCCGAAGCGGCGACAAGGGCAACCACGCCAACGTCGCCGTGATCGCGTACACCGCCGAGGGCTATGCCTGGCTGCGCGAGCATCTGACCGCCGACGTGGTCCGCGACTATTTCGCGGCGCTTAGCCCCAGCAAGGTCGTGCGTTACGAGGCGCCGAACGTGCTGGCGCTGAACTTCCTGCTGTTCGACGTGCTGGCCGGCGGCGCCAGTCGGTCGCTGCGCATCGACACGCAGGGCAAGACGTTGGCCGTCGCCCTGCTGCAAATGGCGATCGATTACCCCAAATAAATGGCCGAGGTTGACGCCATGAGCGAAGCGCTTGTCCTCTACGAAATCAAGGCGTCGGCGGCGGTCCTCACCATCAACCGTCCCGACCGGCGCAACGCCATCAGCCGCGCGCTCATTCAGGCGTTGATCGAAGCGTTCGAGCGGGCGCGCGACGACGGCGCCGCTCGGAGCGTCATCCTCACCGGCGCCGGCAGTGTCTTTTGCGCCGGCATGGACTTGAGCGAGTTGCAGGCGGTGCTGCAAGGAGACAAGGGAACGTCGTTCACCTGGGACGACGCCCGCGACCTGGGCCATCTCTTCGACCTGATCTATCGGCTGCCCAAGCCGACGATTGCCGCCGTCAACGGCGCCGCGGTAGCCGGCGGCGCGGGCCTGGCGTCGGTCTGCGATCTGGCCTTGTCAGTACCGACGGCCAAGTTCGGCTATCCCGAGGTACGCCGCGGCCTGGTGGCGGCGCTGGTGATGCCGCATTTGCTCCGTCACGTCGGCGAACGGGCCGCGCGCTATCTTTTATTGACGGGCGAACTGATCGAGGCCCCGGAAGCCGCGCGCATTGGCCTGATCAACGAAGTGATACCGGCCGAACAATTGCGGGAGAAGGCGCACGCCTGGGCCGCGCTGTTGGCGCACGGCGGGCCGCACGCGCTGGCCAGCACCAAGGAATTGCTGACGCGCTTTTCGAGCCAGGCGGCGGGCGTCGAAGCGACGGCCCACGCCAGCGCGGTGCCGCGCTTGACCGAGGAAAGCCGACAGGGGCTGCGCGCGTTCTTCGACAAGAAGCCGGTGCCGTGGGCGCCGGGCGCCTGAAAGTTTGGCGAGCGGGGTCGCGTCAGCGCCCCGAGTATTCGCCGCGCCTCGAAGCCGGAGCTTCGACGCGTGCGTTCCCAAGCCGGGAGCTTGGGAACGAGGAAAACTCTGCTCCGCAGTTTGCCAGGGAGAGGAATTACACCCGATGGCGGTCGAGATCGTGGGCCTGGGCGAAATCCTGTGGGACCTGTTGCCGACGGGCCGGCAGCTGGGCGGCGCGCCGTTCAACTTCGCCTTTCACTGCCATCAGCTAGGGCACGAAGCCGTCATGGTCAGCCGCGTCGGCGACGATGACTTGGGCCGCGCGATTCGTGAGTTAATGGCCAACCACGGCCTCAGCGACGCCGCCTTGCAAACGGATGCCGCCCATCCGACCGGAACCGTCGATGTGCAACTCGACGCCGCCGGGCAGCCGACCTACACGATTCATTCGGAAGTGGCCTACGATTTCCTGGCCTGGGACCATCGGCTACGAATGCTCTGCAGCCAGGCGCAAGCGCTCTGCTTCGGTACTCTCGTCCAGCGTACGCCCCTGGCCCGCGAGACGGTGCGGCGCGCCATCCGTTCCGTGCAGGGCGGCATCGTCGTCTACGACGTGAACCTGCGGCAGCAGTTCTACGACCGCGACACGGTACACGAATCGCTCCGTCTCAGTCGCTGGGTCAAGTTGAACGACGACGAATTAACCGTGCTGCGCGGCCTCCTTGGGCTGGAGGGCGAGGGCGAATCGGCCCTGCTCGCCGACCTCCGTCGCCGCTATGACCTCGACCTCGCCTGCATGACGCGCGGCTCCAGAGGCTGCCTGCTGCGCACGGCCGAGGAGGAAATCGCCGTCCCCGGTTTGCCGGTGGATGTCGTCGATACCGTTGGCGCCGGCGATGCCTTCACGGCGGGGCTGCTGGTGTCCGTTCTCGAAGGGCAGACGATTCCCGATGCCGCGGTGTTCGCCAATCGGCTGGCGGCGCGGGTAGCGGGGTCGGCGGGCGGGACGCCGCGGATCGAACGAGCGTCGATTTAGGCGAGCGAGCCGTCCGCCGCGAAGCGAATCGTGCCGTCGCGCCAGCTTAGTTGCACGGATTCGCCGTCAATGACGTGAAGCATCGCCTCCGCCAGATTGGTTATCGCCAACGCTTGCAGGCCTATATAAGACGTGGTCAGGCGCGGGTTGATTTC
>JBBSES010000096.1:0-11642 GCA_038239465.1 Gemmatales bacterium | reverse complement strand
GTCTTCAAACGGGACAACCGCGGGGGCTCCCCCCAAACCGCGGGGGGGGGGGGGGGGGCGACCCCCCCCGGTGTTTTCCCAGGGGTTACCCGGGGGGGGCCCCCCCCCCCCGCGCGCCCATCGCCTTTGTTTTGTAATGCCCGCGTGGCGCGATTGCAACGGCGCCCCTTGCCAACGCGCGCTATAATTGTTCAGCCTCGCCCCCCCTTTCTTTGGCGTCACTTGCGCAATCTTCCCGTCTTGCCGCGCGGTAAGGAGAAGCGTCCATGCGTCGCGTCATCTTCGTGACAGTCGGGATTTTCGAAGTCGCCATCGCCGCGGTACTGGGTACGCTCGGCTGTCACCTGCCGTCGAACGCCGACGTGGAGCGCGGTTTTAACGGTGCCGAGCGCGTCACCGAACACAGCGGAGCGCAGGTGCGCATCCTGCGCCGGCAGGTGCAGGATTTGCGCCGGCCCGAGTTGGGACAGCTCGCTGGCCGTATGCAAAAGCAGACGGGCACCGTGACGACGATGCTGCGCGGCCAACAGGTCGATTTCGACACGGTAGTGGCCATGCGCGATTCCCTGGGCGAGGTGGCCGACGGCCTGGACAGCTTCGCCGCCACGCTCGACGCCGATCGCGTGCTGAAACTGGGCGACAGCCTCGGGGCCACGGCCGTTTTCCTCGAAGAGCGCGTCATTCCCGGCGCCGGCAAGGCGGCCGATTCGCTCGAGGCTTCCTCGAAACTCCTGCAAGCCGACGCCGAGCGCCTGGCCGGCCTGGTCAACGCCACGCCGCTGGACTTAAAGGCGGCGCGCGAGATTCACGACAGCCTCGGCCGCTTCGGCGACGGCCTCGACAAGATGAACGCCCTGCTGAAACTGCAGCGCATCGACGCCATGAAGGACGGCTTCAAAGGCATGGAAGACGCCCTCAGCAGCGGCGCCGACCAGGTCGAGAAGCTAGCCGGCTATACGTATCCGGTGGTGCAAATCAATGGCCTCAAGGCGGAGGTCGAGCAGAAGAAATTCTGGCCCGAGGGGGAGAAAATCGCCGAGGGGATGCGCAAGGGCGCGGCCGGCGTGACGGCGGCGGGCAAGGAGATCGAGGGGCTGAACAAGGAACTGCCCAAGGTGCGCGAGTCGCTGGACGAGAGCCGCAAGATGGTGGCCAAGACGCGCGAGGCGTTGGCCCTCGCTCTGGATCAGCAAGGGAAAATCGAACCACTGTTGAAGGACATGCCGGCGCATGCCGCCAAGCTAGCGGCCGACCTGCCGAAGATCACGGGCGATCTCGCCAAGGTGTTCCGCGACACGGATCGTTTGAAAGACGTGGCCGACTCGCTGCGCCAGGCGCGCAAGGGGATCGACGCCGCCGTGGCCCGTTGGCCGGAAATGCAGGCAGCGCTTAAGCGCTCGGGCAAGCTGATGCGCGCGACGCGCGGCCAACTCGACCACGCCGTCGAGCATCGCAAGGATTATGAGGCGGCGCTGAAGCAGAGCATCGTCCTGGTCGAGTCGTTCGCCGCGCTCATGCCCTTGTTGACCGATCAACTCGACAGCCGTCTCGACGAGGAAGACCACGCGCTGAGCGAACTCGAAGCCAGCCTGCGCGAGGTGCAGGCGGTGCTGCCCGTGTACGCGCGCACGACCGGTCAGGTAGTCGAAGCGGGGCGGTGGCTGGCGTGGTTGGTGGCGCTGCTGATCGGCCTACATGGAGTGTATTTGATGATTAGCGCGCGAAACGTAAACAAGCGCTTATATGTCGAAGTATAGCGCGAATTCGTAGGGGTGCGGCCTCACCCGAATCGCTTCCACTTCCTTGTCGCGCTTGTACCAGATCCAGGTGCTGATCACGTCCTTGGTGAACACGTCGCCTTGCAGCAGGAATTCGTGATCCCTTTCCAGATTGTTCAGCGCTTCCTCCAGTGAGGCGGGCGCCTTGGGCACCTTGGCCAGCTCTTCCGGCTCCAGATCGTAGATGTCCTTGTCGAGCGGTTGGCCGGGGTTGATCTTGTTCTTGATGCCGTCGAGCATGGCCATGAGCATGGCGCTGAACGCCAGGTAGGGATTGCTCGAAGCGTCGGGGCAGCGGAATTCCAGGCGCTTGGCCTTGGGCGACGGCGAATAGACCGGGATGCGAATGCTCGCCGAGCGATTGCGCCGGCTGTAAGCGAGGTTGACCGGCGCCTCGTAACCGGGCACCAGACGCTTGTAGCTGTTGGTCGTGGGATTGGTGATGGCGCACAGGGCCGGGGCGTGCTTGAGCAGGCCGCCAATGGCCCACATGGCCATTTCCGACAGACCGGCGTAGCCCGAGCCGGCGTAGAGGTTGACGCCGTTCTTCCACAGCGACGAATGGACGTGCATGCCGCTGCCGTTGTCCATGAACAGCGGCTTGGGCATGAAGGTCGCCGTCTTACCGTGGCGCCGGGCGACGTTCTTGACGATGTATTTGTACTTCAAGACGTTGTCGGCCATCTCGACCAGCGGCGCGAAACGCATGTCAATCTCGCCCTGCCCGCCGGTCGCCACTTCGTGATGCTGCGCCTCGATCTTCAAGCCGCACTGGATCATGGTCAGCATCATCTCGCTGCGGATGTCGTGCAGTGCGTCGGACGGCGGCACCGGGAAATAGCCTTCTTTATAGCGGAGCTTGTAGCCGAGGTTCGGCTGGCGGCCGCCCTTGCCGTCGGGGTCCCACTTGCGCCCAGTGTTCCAGGCCCCTTCGACGCTATCGAGGAAGTAGTAGCCGGAGTGCTGCGTCTGGTCGTAGCGGACCTCGTCGAAGACGAAGAATTCCACCTCCGGGCCGAAGAAGGCGGTGTCGGCGATGCCGGTGGACTTCATGTAGTTGACGGCTTTGCGGGCCACGTTGCGGGGGTCGCGCGTGTAGTCTTCCTTGGTGAGCGGATCCTGAATGTTGCAGATCATCGTCAGCGTCGTGTCGCGGCAGAACGGGTCGATGAAGACCGTCTCGGGCACGGGGATGACGAGCATGTCGGATTCGTTGATGGCGACCCAGCCGCGGATGGAGGAGCCATCGAAGCCGAGGCCCTCCTCGAAGACGGCTTCGTCGAGGGCGTCGGCGGGGATGGTGAAGTGCTGCCACAGTCCGGGGAAGTCCATGAAACGCAGATCGACGGCCTTGACTTCCTTCTCGCGGATGAGGGCGAGAACTTCTTTGGGTGTCACGAAGGAAGACCTCCAGGTAAGGGAGAGAAGGGCAAGGGCCGGCCGCCGCGCGTGTCGAGGTATCTTGGGGACGCGAGGCCGTTCGTCAATGGCCGGCGCCCGTGGATGCGTTTGTACACTGGGGCGACGCGCGAATGATTGTGATGCCTCCCGAAAATGAGCTACACTTCATGAACGGCCCCCGTGCCGCTCTCCTTGCCCGATTTAGAGACAGGTATGACGCTCCCTGCCGTCTCCAGCTTTTTGGATACGCTCCGGCATATGCAGCTGGTGCCCACCGCGCGCCTGGAGGAACTGGCGCGCGATGGCCGTCAGTTTCCCGAGAGCCGTGCCCTGGCGCGCCATCTAGTCGAGCGCGGCTGGTTGACGCCCTATCAAGTGAATCACTTACTCCAGGAACGCGGCACCGAACTGGTACTCGGCTCTTACGTCATCCAGGAGCGTTTGGGGGAAGGCACGCGTGGCCAGGTGTTCAAGGCGCGGCACCAGATCATGAAGCGCGTGGTCGCCCTGAAGGTCATTCGCAAGAAACTCCTCGCGGACGAAGGAGCGGTCGAACGTTTCTACCTAGAAGTTGAGGGGGCCAGCAAGCTCGCGCACGGCAATATCGTCCACGCTTACGATGCCGGGCCGATCGGGCCGACGCATTTTCTGGCGATGGAATACGTCGAGGGGACCGATCTGCGCCAGCTGGTGGAGAAATGCGGCCCCCTGCCGATCGATCAGGCCTGTTCCTACGTTGCCCAGGCAGCGCTGGGGCTACAGCACGCGCACGAGCGGGGCCTGTTGCATCGGGATATTTGTCCCGAGAACTTGCACGTCACGGGGCCGCCGCTGTCCGGTGCCGTCGATGCCGTGGACGGGCCGGCCGCTCCCGGCGTCATCAAGATCATGGATTTCGGCCAGGGACAGCTGGGCCGTCGCGCCGATGGTGATTCCAGCGATTCGGACGCGGAGAACAAGGGCGCTTGCCGCGATTACCTGGCCCCGGAACAGGTACTTGGCGGCCACGTGGATGCCCGCGCCGACATTTACAGTCTGGGCTGCACCTTCTACTTCTTGTTGACGGGCCGGCCGCCCTTTCCCGGCGGTCCCTTCCGAACGACGGAGCGCGATCCGCAATGGCGGCCGTTGACGCCGGTCGAGGAGTGGTGTGCCGACCTGCCGGCTGAAGTGGTGGACGTGCTGCAGCGCATGATGGCGGCCACCCCGCAGGAGCGCTACGCAAGCGCCGCGGAGGTCGTGGCGGCGTTGATGGAAGCGGTGCCGGGCGGTCTCGATTTGCCCCCGGCGCCCGGCGCCCGGCCCGATGGCACCGCGGAAGAGGCGATCGACGACACGCAGCTGGGAGTGGTCAAGCCCACTTTGACACCGGAGCCGATGCCCGCGAAACCGCGCCGCCGGCGATTCCTGCTGGCCTTCCTGGGCGGCGCCGCGGCGCTCGCGCTGCTCGCCTGGGCCGGGTTCGCGTTATTCGCGCCCGGATCGGTGGCGCCTTCGCCCGATGGCGGCGCGACGGAACCGGACACCGCCGAGGCGATCCTCAAGCGGCTTTCCGCGCGGGCGGCAAACCCCGGCGCCGACGCCGACGACCTGTGGAACGGTCTGGTTCAACTGCGCACGCGCTTTCCGGGGACGCCGGAAGCCGGGGCCGCCGCCGCGCTGATGGCGCGAGTGCCATCGCCGCTGGGCCAGCTGACGGCCGATAAATTCGCGGGGATGGAGAGCCACGCTTCCTTTTTCGTGCCGAAAGACACGGTCGCCGCGCTCGGCGATCCGCGCTGGCGCCAATGGTCCCACGGCGCGCGCTGCCTGGCTTACAGCCCCAATGGACACATCCTGGCTAGCAGCGGCGACGGCGGTTTGATCTATTTATGGGACGCGGCGACCGGCAAGCTGCTCTCGCCGCCGCGCAACCACGGGGCGGGGGTCAACGGCCTGGCCTTCTCGCCCGACAGCAAAACCATCGCATCCGCCGGCACGGACAAGCAAGTCAAACTCTGGGACGTGGCCGCGGCGGCCAACCCGACCGTCCTGCAAGGCCACGGCGAAAATGTCCTATGCGTGGCCTATGCATCCAACGGCAAGTACCTCGCCTCCGGTTGCAAGGACGGCAACACGCGCGTCTGGGAATTGGCGAAGAAACAGACCATCGCCTCCTACGGCGATGCGAACAATCGGGTTTCGGCCATCGCCTTCTCGGCCGATGGCGGCACCGTCATCTCGGCGTGCGGCGACGAGTCGATCAAGTGGTGGAGCATGGGCGATAAAAAGTTACGCCACATCGCGGCCAAGACCCATAAAGGAGGCGTCCGGATGTTGGCGGTCGCTTCCAAGCCGAGTAACGTAGTGGCCAGCGCCGGCCCGGACAAGGCACTGAAACTGTGGGACGCCGACACCGGAGCGGAAATTGCCGCGATCAAGCTCCCCGCGGAAAAGACCAGCGCGCTGGCGTTCAGTCCGGATGGCAAGGCGCTCGCCAGCTGCGGGGAGGACCGCGTGCCGCGTCTGTGGGACCCCGCCACCCGCAAAAGCAAGGGAACGCAGCCGGCCCTGAATTATACCGTCCACGCCCTCGCTTTTTCGCCCGACGGCCGCGTCCTGGCAGGGGGCTGCGCCGAGTGGGACCCGAGCATTCACTTCTGGAACCTAGATACTCCGGCGAGTGCGGGAAGCGTGTCTACGCCCCCGCGAAATCCGCGCGCGCTGGCCTTTGCCCCTGACGGCCGTACTCTGTTCGGCGGCGCCGCCAAAACGTCGCCCATCGCCTGGGACGTGCTTTCCGCCCAGGAGAAATACGCGCCGGCCGAGAAGGTCTCCACGCATTTCCTGGCGCTGGCGCCCGATGGCCAAACACTGGCCACCGCGAGTACGAACGACAAACTGGTGCGCCTCTGGGATGCCTCCTCCGGCAAGGGCAAGGCCATCCTCGCGGGACATCCCGCGGCCGTCAGCGCGCTCGCTTACTCTCCCGACGGCAAGACACTCGCCTCCTGCGGCCACGGAAACAACGAGAAAGACCGCGCCATTCGGCTGTGGGACACGGCCGACAACAAGCCCCGCGCGGCCTTGACCCTGGGCAAGCAGGAGAAACCGTATACCTGTGCCGCTTTCGCCCCGGATGGATTGATGCTGGCCGCCGGCAACGGCGACGACGGCCTTCGCTTGTGGGAAGCCAGCATCGGCAAGGAGGGAGTGGTGTCGATAGGCTTGAACGCCTGGATCCTCGCCCTCGCCTATTCGCCGGACGGGAAATACCTGGTCGTCGGCGGGCAGGATCGCCAGGTGCGCTTCCTCGACCCTGCTACCGGCAAGCCACGTACCGAGCCAGCACTGCCCCTGGCCGCCAATGTCACGGCCCTGGCGTTCACGCCAGACAGCCAGATGCTTATCGCCGTCTCAGCCGATCAGCGCGTCACGGTCTGGAAGCTGGCCACGCGCGCCAAGTGGGCCGAATGGACCTTTCCGGGGCCGATCCACGGCGTCGCGCCGGCGCCGGACAGTCGGCACCTGGCGACCGCCAACGGCAACGGCACCGCGTTCGTCCTGCGCCTGCCCAGCGTGCCGCCGCGCAAGTGATGCCCTACGAATCGTAGCCGCCCAACGCCCCCAGCGCGCCGCCGAAGAACGCGCCCACGAAAGCACCGATCGCCGCCCAGGCCAGCATCATCAGAATAGCGGTCAATATCGTCGCCAGCACCGCTTCGCCCACCTTGCCGTCTTGCAGCAAATTGAATGCCCCGCGCAGCAGGCCGGGAACGATGCCGCCCAGGGCGCCGAAGCCGGCCACGCGGCCCGTGCCGTAGAGCGCCCCGACCACCGCTCCTTGCGTCGAGATGTCCCGCTTGCCCGCCTGGATGAGCAGCGCCATCGGGCCAATCAGACCGCCCACGCCGGCGCCGAGCACGGCGCCCCCGAAGATGATAGACAGCGCCGCCACCATCGTATCCTTGGTCTGCCCCCCCGTCGTGGAGGCGACGACGCCGAACATGATGCCGAAAAGCAGTCCCAAAGCCGCCCCGGCGGCGCCGCCGAGGAGCGTGCCGCGCGACTGCCAGCGCTGGCGGGTCGATTTGTTGAAGCTCTGCCTCTGGACGTCGCTGGCGACGGCGCCGGCCATAACTCCAAACTCGGGCGCCAGCGCTTCGACGCGGCGCGGCGGCGCCACCGACGCCGGCGCCTGGAATGCCTCGCCCTCGAACGGGTTGTAATAATTGGCGGCCGGCGCCCGCGCGGGCGCCGGCCTCGGCGCGGAGACGGGCGCTGGCGCCAGACCCGGCACCTGCATCAGCTGCCCACTGTAGGGGCACTTGCACACCTTGCCGGCCCACTCGTCGCCCAGCTGCAACAGTTGATTGCAGCAGGAACACTTGAACTGAATCATGACTCTCCTCGACCGATCCGCCGTTCGACACTGGCATAGACGTTCGGGGCCACGCCTTTTCTCCCTTATACCAATTTTGGCGACGATGGGAGGCGGAACGCGGGCGATATAATGCTCGATACGCCCCTTTCTTTCGCAGGACATGATTCCATGACCGCCGCTCTCGAACCCTCCCTCGATCTGGAACCGGCCTCTCCCGAGGTTCGGCGCTACGCCCGACAGAAGCGCGTCGCCGGCATCGCGTCGGCCCTGCTTGCGTTCGCGTTTCTCGCAACGTTTGCCCTGGCGTCCGGCCCCGACGTCGGCGAATGGCTGCGCGCTCGCGTGGGCGATAACCGTTGGCTCCTGCTTCTGGCGGTCGCGTTCGTTCTCGGGGTTGGCTCCGAGCTTTTGACGCTGCCGTTGGACTTTTACTCCGGGTACGTCCTGGAACATCGCTACGACCTGAGCAATCAGTCGCTGACTGCCTGGGCATGGCGCCGCGTCAAGGGCTACCTGATTGGCGGCCCGTTCGCCGCACTGATGCTCGTCGGCCTCTATGCCGTGATGTGGTACGGCGGCGCCTGGTGGTGGTTGTGGACCGCCGTCGCCTTTCTCGGCGTGACCCTCGTGCTGGGACAGCTGGTGCCCGTGCTGATTCTGCCGCTGTTTTACAAGGTGACGCGCCTCGACGACGCGGCCCTGCTGCAACGCCTGCGACACTTGACCGACGGAACCGACTTGACCCTCGAAGGCGTCTATCGGCTGAATCTCAGCGCCGACACGAAGAAGGCCAACGCCGCCTTGACGGGGCTTGGCAAGAGTCGCCGCGTGCTGCTCGGCGATACCTTGCTGGAGCAGTTCACGCCGGAGGAGATCGAGGTCGTGTTCGCTCACGAGGTCGGCCATCATGTCTATCGGCACCTGCGCTGGATGGTGGCGGCGACGGTCGTCTCCACCGCGGCTGGGTTATGGCTCGTCGATTTCCTGTTGCGGCACGGTGCCCCTTGGCTCCGCTATACCTCGTTCGATGCCCCCGCCGCGCTGCCGCTGGTTATGCTGGTGCTTTCGCTCTTCGGTTTGCTGTTGGGGCCGCTGCACAACGCCGTGAGTCGCCTGTTCGAGCGGCAATGTGACGCCTACGCGCTGCGGCGCACGCGCGCCCCGGAGGCTTATCGGTCGGCCTTCGCCAAGCTGGCGCGCGTCAACAAGGCCGACCCCGATCCGCATTGGCTCACCGTGTGGCTGTGGCACGACCACCCGCCGATTCGAGAGCGTCTGGCGATGGCGGAGGGGTGGATGGAAGCGTCCCGTTGACGTTGGTTCCCAGGCCGAGGAAACAATGGCCATGCTGACCGTGACCCTCGGAGTAGGGCGGGGACGCGAAACGTAAACAATGCCAATTTCGTCCACCTTATAACCGTCCACTCCACCCAAGCCCGCCTTGTCCAAACTCCCTTCCCCTGATACCTTTGGACGGTTTGACCCGCATCCGACCGCCAAAGGATTGATCCGTTGAAAGCTTCCCCTGCGAGCGCGGAGCCTGGCGTCGATCCCTGGGCGGCGCGGCTGCGGCCGACCCTCGAAGCCTACCACGAAGACCTGTTGCGCCAGGTCGCCAGCAAGCTCTTCAAGCCGCGCAACCAATGGCCGGTCGATGAACTCATCGAGCGCAGCCTCGCCACCCTGGCCAACGCCCCCGTTATCGATCGACGCATCAAGGAACTGGAGCCGGCCGAGCGCCGCGTGCTGGCCCTGATCGCCCATAGCCGGCAACCGGATTGGCATCTCGGCAATCTGATCGAACTACTCATCGCCCTGGGCCATAGCGACGGCCTGCCGCCGATCCTCCATTTGTTCGAATCCGGCTTGCTCTTTCCCACGCTGCCCGATGGCCTGACGCGCTTGAAGAGCTTCGAGCAGTGGATCGGCCAGGCCGGCTCCACGGGATTGAGTGTCTTCGCGCCGCCGTCGATTACGTCCCGCGCTTTGGGCGACGACCTCGGCGTGCCCGATCTGGCCACGCCCATGCCGCCGTTAAACCCCGGCGCCCAGGAAGCGGACGGCCTGGAATGGCCGTTGCGCCTGGCCGTCCTCTGGCAGCGCGTCGCGGCCGGCCCCTTGCGGCGCACGCAAACGGGCGGCTTCTTCAAGCGCGATCTCGAACGCTTGACGCTCGACCCCCTCTTGAACGATCCACCCAGCGATAGCCTGGCGACGCTGCCGCAGACGGGAATGCTGGCCGCGGCGCTGGCGGAAATCCTCGGCATCGTGCGCACCGTTGAGGGGGAATTGCGCGTCGCCGAGGTACCGGCGACGTGGCAGGAAGGCTTTCTTCCCACCCTGGCCGGCTTGTGGGCAGCGCTACCACGGCTGGCCACGTGGGACGTCCTCGACGGCTGGCGCGGCGACGGCGACACCGGACGCGGCAACCCCTATCCGTCCGCTTATCTGTTATGCCTGCTGTTGCTCGGCCGTCTGCCCGCGGACGCCTGGGCCGATCCGTTGGCCCTGGAAACCTGGATCTTCGAGCATCATCCGTACTGGAAGACCGAGGCGCCGCGGCCCTCGCAACAACGCAGCTGGGTGGCCCCCTTCCTGCTCGGTTTCGCCTATCAACTGAAAATGCTGCAAGTCGCCAAGGGGCCGGACGGCGATTGGCTGGTGCGTTTGTCCCCCGTAGGCCGCTGGCTGCTCGGGCTGGGCGACGCGCCGCCGCCGCCGCCCGCCTACCCGCAGACGCTGATGGTGCAGCCCAACCTGGAAATCGTCGCCTATCGCCAGGGATTGTCGCCGGCGCTCGTCGGCCAGTTGACCTATTTCGCTTCGTGGAAGAGTCTGGGCGCCGCCTGCCTTTTGCAGCTGGAGCCGGAGAGCGTGTATCGCGCCCTCGAAGCGGGGCAAACGTTCGAGACGATCCAGCAAGCGCTGGCGCGGCACGGCATCAAGGCGGTGCCGACCGCGGTCCTCGAATCGCTTAAGACATGGGCCGGCAAGCGCGAGCGCATCGCCGTCTATCCGTCGGCGACGCTGTTCGAGTTCGCCAGCGCGGCCGACCTGGAAGATGCGTTGACGCGCGGCCTGCCGGCGACGCGCGTGGCCGAGCGTCTGGCCGTGGTGCCCAGCGAGAGCAGCATCGACTTCCGCCACTTCCGCTTGACCGGCACGCGCGATTATGGCCTGCCGCCGGAGAAGTGCGTCGAGGTCGATGCCGACGGCGTTACGCTGTACATCGACCTGACGCGCTCCGATCTACTGGTCGAAACGGAGGTGTCGCGCTTCGCGGTGCCGGGCGAGGGAAACGCCAGAGAGGGACGGCGGCAATTTCGCGTGACACCCGCCTCGATGATGACGGCGCGCGAGACGGGCCTCGGCCTGCGCATCCTCGAAGACTGGTTTCAGCAACGCACCGGCCAACCCCTTCCTCCCGCGACGCGCCTCTTGCTCACTGGCAGTCAGCTGCCGCCCGCCGAGATGCGACGCCAACTGGTGTTGCACGTCGCTGCTTCCGAGGTGGCGGACGGCTTGCTGCAATGGCCCGGCACACGCAGCCTTATCGAAGACCGCCTGGGGCCGACGACGCTGGTCATCCCCGCGGAAAACCTCGACGTTCTCAAGCAACGCCTGGCCGAGTTGGGCGTGAGCGTCAAGGGCTGAGCGTGGTATAATCCTCTTCGAGCACCGGCTTTTTCTCGACCGGGGAGACGCGCATGGCCACCATACCCGATATCGACTACCCCACCTCGGACGGGCGCCCCATGGCCGAGACCGACGTCCACCGCGATGGAATGGCCGACCTGATCGCCATGCTCAAAATCCATTACGAACAGGCGCCGGAGACCTACGTCTCCGGCAATCTCCTGATGTATTACGTCCGCGGCGACAAGCACCGGCACGTTTCCCCGGACGTGTTCGTCGTCCACGGCATCGCCAAGCACCGCCGGAACAACTATCTGGTGTGGGAAGAAGGCAAAGGCCCGGACGTCGTGATCGAACTGACGTCCACTTCCACGCGAGAAGAGGACCGCGACTTCAAATTCGGCCTCTACCGCGACACCTTGCGGGTCAAGGAATACTTCCTGTTCGACCCGCGCACGGAATAT
>JBBSES010000095.1:0-11718 GCA_038239465.1 Gemmatales bacterium | reverse complement strand
GCACCATGCCGAGGACGACGGCGAGCGGCCCCTGCCAGGCGGCGGCGAAGGGGAGCCAGGTTTGCCGGCCTACGCTTTGCACCAGCAGCCAGGTCGAGACGCGGCCGAGCGGCATGACATGTTCGTTGTGCGGCCGCCACAGGTGTTCTTCCGCCCGCTGCCAGGTCCACGAATGGGCCAGGATTTGAAAGTCGTCGAACAGGAGCATGGGCCGGGCAACGCGATTGACGTGCAGCCCCAGCGCGGCGAGGCAAAGGGCGGCGCCGATGAGGGCCACCGGGCCACGGGTCCACGGGTCGCCGGCGCGCGCCGGGGGAACGGTTCCCATAAACATATTCGCATGAATGGATGGATTGCGGCGGCCGCGTCGCGTCGCGCGGATTCCCCTGTTGTACCGGGGCCGGGCCGCCATTTCCAGGAAGCCGGCGTTCGGCCAGGATTTGCCCGGTTCGGTGCTTGCATGTGGCGGCGCCGCCGGATAAAACGTTGTCTATTCCTTCCCCGAAAGACAGCGAGCGGCAACAGTTCCCGAGTCCGGTGACGCGGGGAAGGCGTGGCGTGAGTCGAGTTTCCCGGGCTATCTCCGTTGTCGCCCCCTAAGGAACGCATAGCGATGAGTAAGGCAATCCGCACGGCATTCGACGTCGGCCCCGGCGCGCTGGCCATGCCGTTGTTCGCCCAGATCCAAAAATCGTCGCAGAAGGAGCCGAGCTGGATTTGGGAAAGCATCAAGTCCGTGGCCACCGATCCGCTTTTGGTCGGCGGCTTCCTTCTGCTCCTGGTGCTGGGCGGCGTCTTGATCTACATGCGGCGGAAGCAGGATGACGATTGAGGCGCCGCGGTTTGTAACATGTTCCGGGGATGCTTGTAATTTGTGCCGTTCGCCGGAACGCCACGAATCTCCCCTTCCCACGGCGGCACCTCCTTGGTATCAGCCGGCCCATCGCAACGCGAACGCCCCTTCCCGAAACGGGGAACGAAGCAGTCCGGTCTTCACGCTCCCGTCGCTCGCGCCCCGTTTTATCCACGGCGATTGTCTGGAGTCCGCACTATGCGCAAGGAAGCGCTATCGTTGTTGGCGTCGTTGGTCCTGGCGGTGAGTTGGTTGGCGGCCACGCCGGCCCGCTGCGGCGCGGGCTGAGGACCGGGGGGCTGCCCGCCGCCCCCGATGATCGGCCGTGCGCCGATGATGCAGACCTTCCCGCCGGCCGTGGCACAGGCGCCGCCCGCCCCACGGCCGGCCGCGCCGCCGCCCGTCATTCGCGCTCAATCGGAAGACGAACCGGCGCCAATCGCGCGCCGCCCGGCGCCGTTAGTGATGCCCACGCCCGAACAGCTGGGAGTCGCCCAATCGCCGGTCAACCGCTTCGAGCGATTGGGCGCTACATGTCTTCATCTCGATAAACTGCCGGACGGCGTCTGCCGGGTGACGTGTCTGATCCCGGCCGCGACGCCCGGCGCCGCGCGGCATTTCGAGGCCCGCGCCGCCAGCGCCGACGAGGCGACGCGCCTTGTACTCGATGAAGTCGAATCGTGGGTGGCGCGCAGGTAGGGAAAGTCACGCAGGGCTTGCCGTTTCGCCCGGCGCGAAACGGCAAGCCCTGCGCGCGCTGTCTAACGCGATGCGACGGTAAGCCGCGTTGCGCGGCTGAAGCCCTGCGTATCTGGATTGTAATACTCGTATGCCCGCGCCGGGGGGGCCGTTACCTTGACGGGCATCGTGGCGCGCAGGGAATACGTCAGCTTGAGTTCTTCGCCGGCATCGAGGTTCCGCAGGTAAACGAGGACTTGCCGGACGCCGATTTGCACCCTGGCGATCTTCTCCTGACGGACGAACGCCGTCCATTCGTCGGCGTCAATGGCGAAGCCCGGCGGGATGGGCAGGTCGAGCATCACCATCGGCGACGCTTGCTTCATGCGGTTGACGACGACCGCCGTGGCCCGCGAGGTGTCATCGACGGAGAGGTCAGTCTTGTCGTAGGTCAGCGTGACGCCCAGCGGTTCGACGGCCTTCGCGCCGGCCTCGGCGGGAACGTGATAGCGGAACGCCAGCTGATAGCTGACGCCGGCGCCGGTGGTCTCCGCCAGTGACAGCCGGTTGTCGCCGACGGTTAAGGCGTCGGACAGGTCGCGCTGCAGCAGCACGTCGTTTTGATCGGGCGCGATGGCGATGGTCCGCTTGGCGCCGTCATTGAGCCGGACCTCGATGGAGCGCGGTTTGTCGGCATTCGTGGCCTCCGTGCCGGCCAGCAGGGCTTTCAAGGCAAGGACCGTGGCCTGCGTCGAATGCCAGGTGCCGGCGGCGTCTTTCTGCTGGGCCACCCAGGTCAGTGCCTGGCGACAGGTCGGAGAAGACTGGCCGGATGATAGCAGTGCCAGCGTGGCAAGGGCAGTGGTTTCGACGCTACCGCTCCGGCCAGAGCCGTGGAAAGCGGTACGGCCGTTCGGCGTTTGTTCCCACCAGGTAAGCGATCCCTCGCCGCGCTTGAGTTTATCCAGCCGTTGCAGATAGGGCGTCGCCGCGTCGCCCTTGGGATCCAGGCACTTCAAGGCGTTGGCCACCAGGGCGAGAAGGTAAGGATCGGCAATGTCGTCGGGCCGATGCCGCAGGAGCCAGGCCCGCGTGAGGCCGGCCCGGGGATCGGCCTGAGCGGAGCGGGCAAAGACGGCCGTGGCCACGTAGGCCGTTTGCGCCAACCGCGACAAATTCGCTTGATGCAGGTCGCGGCCGTCCGGCAGCCAGGAGCCGTCGGCCTGACGTTGATCGAGCAGCCATTGCCGGGTGCGCGCGATCAGCTTCGGATCGACGTCGTGAACCTTGGCCATGTCCTCGAATTCCATCAAACCATAGGCGGTGAGCCTCTGGTTGGCGGGGGCATGGCCGAACCACTCGAAACCGCCGCCGGGCACTTCGAAGGTCAACAGGCGTTGGTAGCCGAGGTTGATGTACTGTTTCGCCTTGGCTTCCACGGCTGGCACGTTCTTGCCGGTGCGCCGCAGGTAATCGAGGGCCAAAACATTCGGATAGGTGGTCGAGGAAGTCTGCTCGAAACAGCCGGACGGCATCTGGAAGATGGCGTCCAGCCCTTCGACGAGCGTGCTGAAGTTCGACGGATAGACTTTCAAGATCGCTTGCGGACTGCCCTCAATGGCGTTGGCGGGCACGTTCAAGGCCAGGTCGGTCGGCTGACGGCCGAGCGCGCCGTTGACGACGCGCTCGACGCGCTGGCCATCGGGAATCACGTCGATATCTTTCGTCAGGGCATCGGCCACGCCGGCGCCGCGGCCGGCTAGCTCCACTTTCTGTTTGCCGACCTTGACGACGCGGATGGGGAAGCGTGCCGCCCGTACTTCGCGCGGCCCCAGTTCAATACTCTTGGTCAACTCCTTGGCCCGCGACTCGAACCAGGGGGCTTCTTTCAAAGTGAGTTCGACCGTCTGCGGCTTGTCGAGGTGGTTGTGGACGACGGCCGAGACTTCGACTTCGTCGCCGCGCGTCAGGGCGACGGGCAAATCGAGATCAACGAAGAACGGCTGAAAGACGCGGATCGACGAGTGCAGGGCGCCGAGGCTGCCGTCGGCCGCGACGGCGCTGCCGGACAGCCGCCAATCGGTGATCGAATCGGCCAGGGCGAGATCGACGTTGGCGGCGCCTTGGTCGTCGGTGATGACGTTCGGCTCCCAGAGTAGGGTTTCGGGGAACCACTCGCGGACGCGCGTCGGGAGATTGGGCACGTTGGCAATGCCGCCAGGTTCGGCGGCGGCGGGGGCGTTTGGCTCCCGACTTTCGGGCAGCCGCGGCATGGGAATCTCAAGAACGATCAAAGGCCGTGGAGGGCCGCTATCGGCCGCCGGAACTCCCCC
Source organism: Gemmatales bacterium (assembly GCA_038239465.1). Taxonomy (GTDB): domain Bacteria; phylum Planctomycetota; class Planctomycetia; order Gemmatales; family Gemmataceae; genus JBBSES01. Next base: position 7,854 of record JBBSES010000095.1, on the reverse strand, counting down.
TCCCGCTCCTCCGGGTTGCTGCAGGGCCGTTGCCACTTTGTTGAAGGTCGAATTGGGGTTCGTGCTGATGGAGATAATGGAGAAAAGAAAGACGGCGATGCCCACGCCGATGAACAATATGATATCGAAAACGCGACTGCTCAGGCGCGAGAGGAAAAACACCCATAAGGCCACGCAGCCGCCGACCAGGGACATGCCGATCAGGAGGAGCCAGCCGCGGGCCACCCAGGTCAGGCCGGTCTCGCGCGTCTGATTGACTTCCTGCTCCCTGAAACCGAAGCTGCCGGCCGTCAGCGTATAGGGCGACGGCTCCCCGGCGGGCGCGGCTCCTCCCATCCCTTGTGCCCCGTTGACGACCACGGCCGGCAGGTTCGAACGCATCGAGCCACGCGGCCCACCTGCCTGCGCCTCTTGTGCCCACGCCGTGCGAGCGAAGAGGGCCTGGGCTAGCAATTGGCCCTCTTCGTTCCTGGCGTCCGGCGACCAGCCGGGATTCATTGCGAACACGGGGCGCAACAACTCCCGATCCAGGTGATAGAAAATCCCTTCCATGCCGGGCGCCTGATCCTGGACGGAGTAAACCGCTTCGTCCACCGCCGACAAGCTAATGGCGCCGGGCTTGGGCCGGCCATCGCTATCGGTCAAACGCAGTTGGAGCTTGGCCTTTTCGCCGGGGCGATATTCCTTGCGATCCAGTTCCGCCCGGACGTTGACCCGCGACGCCGGCCGCACAAGCAGCACGCGCGTCTTCCGTGCCGCCAACCCCGGCCCCCCGTCGTCCCACGGGCGTGGTGTTCGGGTTTCCGCACGCATGGGAACGCCCGAAGCCTGGAATCGATAGGCGTTCAATTCGAGCGTGCCGAACAGGTCGGCGGGCAGGTCGAAGTGATAGTCGCCGCGGCCATTGGCCATCGGCACCGTCTGGGTCAGCACCGTCTGCCCGTCCTTGATGAGATCGACAAACACCGGCTCCGTGCCGCCGCCGAGCGCGATGATATGCACCGTCTGGCCGCCGTCGTAGACCGCGCGGTCGGTACGGAGCAGGAAATCGTCGCTCCGGGTGCCGCACGCCAGCCGCAAGTCTCGCCGAGCAGTGTTGCCTTTCGCGTCCACCGCGCGGACGCTTAGGCTTACGGCGGCAGCCTTCGGCGTGATGTCGAAGACGCCTACGCCTCCATCGGTGGTGGACCAGTCCAGCCCCAGTTCGGCGACGGTAAGGCGGGCGCGCGTCGACAAGCCATCGGCATGGCTAGCGTGGACGTATACCTTATTGACGACCCCCTGCACCAGGGTGCCGCCTTCCGGGACGATATCCAAACGCAATGGCTGCGCGGTGACGGCCTTGCCGACGCTCTTGCGGCCCTTCTGGCCGGCGGCGTCGGCGACGAATACGTCCAGGACGAAGCGCGCGTCGCCTTTTTCGAGGCCCGCCAGGCGCCGCGGCAAGGCGAACGCGAACGGCGCGTTGCCCTCGTCGTCGGTGCGGACCGTGAGGTCGCTGCCTGGAAACGGTTCGAGATCGTTGATGCCGAGGGCGACCTTCACCTCGGCGCCGGTCACGGGTTTGCCGAAGTGATACGTGGCGCGCACGGTGCCCGTCACCTTTTGGCCGGGCCGATAGTACGGTTCCAAGCCGGCCACGTCGATTTTGAACTTCGGCAGCACGTACTTCTTGACCTCGACCGTCTGCTTGCTCTCGGTGTCGCCAACGACGCAACTGATGGCGTAGGCGCCCTCGTTGATCTCGGTCGCCAGCGGGCAATCGACGAAAGCGATGCCGTACTGGCTCGTCGAACAGCGCTGCTTGAAGACGACGTTGCCCTTGGCGTCGGCGATGGTGAAGACGGCGTCTTCGCCGGCCACGGGATGCAGGTCCGGTTTACGCAGGGCCAACGCGCGCAGGTGAATGGCTTGGCCCGGCTGATAGACGGGTTTGTCGCTGGAGAGCATGAGCTTCCAGGAGCGCGTGAGCTTGATGGGTTGCGTTAAAACCTCGGCGCCGGCGGAGGGCCGCGCGACGACGTGCAGCGTGTAATCCCCCTCGGGCCAGTCGGGGGCATGGAACGAGGGAGCGCCGCTGCCGGCACTATCCGTGGTGAACTGGGCGAGGCGCACCGTCTTCCCCTGGCCGCGCAGTTCGACCTCGACGGGAACGCCGGCGACGGCGGCGCCGGTGAAGTGATCGATGACGCGGACGCGCAACGACCCCTGCGCGGCGGCGAGCCAACGGTTTTGTCCGAGAACGACGACCTCGTAAGGCGACGCCTGCATCGAACCGAAGTACCATTGCAAGCCGAGAAGCAACAGCACCGAGGCGGCGAAGGTCGAGATCGCGCCCCCCACGGCCCAGCGGCGGCGGCGCTCGCGGCGCGGCCCTTCCTGGGCGACGCGCTTGAGCGTGTTTCGCACCAGGCTTTCGGAGGCCTCGCACGTCGGCACAGCGGCCAGGGCAGCCTGGCGCTTGCGCGCTTCTTCCAGGGCCACCTTGCACACCGGGCAGCGCTCGCAGTGGCGTTCAACGGCCTCCGCCTGTTGGACGGACAGAGCCTCATGCAGAAACGCATCGACATATTCTAATGCGTGTTGGAAGTCGCTGGTCACGGGTCGGCTCCTGGGAACGCGGGGTCATCGTTCCGCGTTCGTCGTTTCGAGGTGGCGGCGGAGGGCGTTCAGGGCGTGGAACATGTGCGAGCGGACGGTGGCCTCGGTACGGCCCACTGACTCGGCGATTTCGGCGTACGACAGCCCGTTCCAGACGCGCAACACGAGGACGGCGCGTTGCTGCGGTGGTAGTTCGGCGACGGCGGCTTGTACTTGCCGGGCCGTCTCGGTGGCGATGGCCGCGTCCGCCGGCGAGTCGTCGCCCGCCGGCTCTTCGACCAGGGCGAGCGCGGGAAACGGCCGGCCGCGCCCCAGGGCATGGCACTTGTTGGCCGCGATGCCGTAGAGCCATGCCTTGAACGGCCGCGGAAACGTGTACTGCGTCCGCTTCGCCCACACGGCGAGGAAGACCTCTTGAAACAAGTCTTCCGCCCGATGGCGATCGGCGACCATGCGCTGAATGAAGGTGAGCAAGGGGCTGGCATAGCGGCGCACCAGCGGTTCGAGCGCCTCGCGCTTGCCGCCCGCCACCTGTACCATGAGCCATTCGTCGCGCTCGTGCCGAAGCTCCATGCGATGCCCTCGCCTGGCTGTTGGCAATACCTATGCGCGCGGGAGGGGAAATGTTGAAGCGAACCGGCGAGTGGGGTCGCATTAGCGCCCCGAGAGACGAGGTTTAACCAAACAGCTGCAAATCTTCCCAGCTAAGCTTTTCGAGAAACTGGCACCCGAGGTTCCAGCTGCGCCGTTCGGGATAGCAACTCTTTACCTTGACCGCGATCCACGGAAACGCCGCGTGGGCCTTGGTCGGCTTGATCCGCAAGAGCGTCCCGGCGGGGACGGCCTCATCGACCAGCAGCCGCAGCCCGCCGGCCGATCGATCCAAAACCCAGCCCTCGCGCGGGTCGGCGGTCTCGGCGCTGTCGGTGAAATGGATGGAAATGGGATTGCCCTTGCGCCGCGGCGTGGAGCGGCGCTCGGGCGTGCTGAGCGGCTTGATCTTGGGAGCCGTTTCCTTGCGCCGCAGGCGCGTGAGGTGTTGATCCAGGACCAGGCCGTGGCGGTTGAGATCGACTTGCAGTTGCTTGATGGCCTGCTGCAGCCCCTCGACCTGCGCGAGCAACCGCTCCGTTTGCGCGATCAGGCTCTCGGTCTTGTCCATCGGCGCCTCTTCGTGGCTACATCCCCTCTCAGCATTATCCACAACGGCAGAGGAGTCAAGCAGCGAGTGGGGCCACAGCGGCGAAAGGAGGCGGCCGCTTGACATTGCCCCGGCCAATGGTAGGATGCGAAAGAAGTAATCCCTCACGCCTCCAGGGGCGAATATCGCGGATCGAGCAGGCTCGCAGCGCGACGACAGTCGGCTATTTGACAGCGCGCGGGGAATGGCTTACCTTTGGGAAGGTTCCTCTCCCCAGCCAACGAGTTCCGAGGCGATCATGCCGCGACGGGCCAATCTTTTCGTCTGGTGCTTGCAGTGGCTGGGGTGGAAGGTCAAACCCAAAAAGTCCAGCGCCGGCAAGGGGGCGAAGAAGAGACGGCCCGGTAGCGCCGTGGGCACGGCCGTCAAACCCGCACCCGCGCGTCGGCCCAGCGGCATCGAAGCCTTCTGCCGTTCCGTCGCCGCCGTCAAGGACGATCCCTGGCCCGCCCGTGTCCGCGATCTCTCCTCCGGCAGTATCGGCCTGGCCCTGACGCGCCGCTTCGAGCCGGGCACGCTGCTGGTCATCGAACTCGAAAAGAAGACGCAAAGCCTGTCCCATACCCTCGTCGGCCGCGTGGTCCACGCCACGGCGCAAACCAACGGCGGTTGGATGATCGGTTGCACCCTGGCCAATAAGATCGCCGAAGACGACTTGCAAGCCCTGCTCGGCTGACGTGTTTTTGCTTTCCACTCTCCAACGCGCTGCCGCGAGTCACGAGGCGCCGATGTCCGAACGGACTCTTCCCGATTCGGAACCGGCTCTCGAACCCCAGGGCATCGAGCGCCGCGCCTCGACGCGCTATCCCTGCAACTTGGCCACCTCGTGCCGTCTCGTCGCGGCCGTCATCGGCGATTCGGTGCCTGGCCGCGTCCGCAACATTTCCGTCGGCGGCCTCAGTCTCGTCGTCTCCCATCCCTTCGACGCCGGCTCTCTCGTGGCCATCGAATTGCGGAGCATGACGCGCAATCTCATCCGCCCGCTTCAAGTCCGCGTCTTGTATAGCATCGAACACCCCAGCGGCGATTGGATCCTCGGCTCGTCGTTCGTGGAGCCACTCAACGAGGACGATCTCCGCGCCTTCCTGTCCTAGCCCTATCGTCCGCGCTTTGGCCCGTTGTTTGCTCCTGTCCTCGTTGCCGTTTTCGCCGCGCTAGCCGGCATCGGGGCGATGGCATAAACTACCTACTTAAGTTCTTTGGCCGTGGAACCACGGCCTCCGTCGGCGACGGAAGGCCACCACGGCTCCCGCGAGAATCACTGGAATGACCGTCGAGCCTGCCGCCGTCGAACGCCCGCGCTGCCGAAGTTTGCGCGGCGTCCGCATCCTCGGCGCCGGCGGTTACGTCCCCGAGTTCGTCCTGACGAACGATCACTTGCACGAACGCTTCGGCCTCAAGTCCGAGTGGATCGTCCGCATGACCGGCATCCGCGAGCGGCGCCACGTCCTGCCCCATCAGGCCGCCAGCGACTTGTGTGTCGAGGCATCGCGCCGCTGCATCGAGCAGGCCGGGGTAGACCCGCGCGACATCGATTTGTTGGTGCTGGGCACGACCACGCCCGACATGTCGTTCCCCTCGACCGCTTGTCTGGTGCAAGATCGCTTGCAGCTGGTATGCCCGGCGATGGATTTGAACGCCGCCTGCGCCGGCTTCATGTACGCCCTGATAACCGGAGCAGCCTACGTCGTCTCGGGCGTCAGCGACCTGGCCCTCATCGTCGGCGGCGAGGCCAGTTCGCGCGGCCTCGACCCGGACGACGTCAAGACCTGCACCCTGTTCGGCGACGGTGCCGGTGCCGTCCTCCTGGCGCGTGGCGCGCCCGATCAGGGCATCCTCAGCTACAGCCTCGGCGCCGACGGGGCGGGCCGTCAGTTTCTGGAGCGGCCGGCCTGCGGCAGCCGTCTGCCGCCGACGCCGGAACTGCTGGCCCAGGGGAAGCATTTCATGCACATGGATGGCCGCGGCGTCTTCTCGTGGGCAACGGGCATCCTCTGCGACAGCATCCAGGACGTACTCGACGCCAGCGGTCATACCGTCGATGACGTCCACCTCTATATACCGCACCAGGCCAACGTGCGCATCATCAACACCGCCATCGACGTGCTGCGCATCCCGCGCGACCGCGTCTTTAACAACCTCGACAAGTACGGCAACACCTCCGCCGGCTCAGTCCCGCTGGCCCTCGATGAAGCGTTGCGCGACGGCCGTTTGAAGGCCGGCGATCTCGTCGTCCTCAGCGGCTTCGGCGCCGGCCTGACCTGGGGCACGGCGCTCTTGCGCTGGTGAACCTGAGTGGCCTTTCGCGTGTCCCCGCTATCGTCGGCCAGCGCGGCGCGTTAGCATCAGCCCCATGCATGAAACCTTCGACCACACGGCGGACCTCGGCCTGCGCGTCCGGGCCGCCGACCTGGACACTCTCTTCGCCGAAGCGGGCCAGGCGCTGTTTAGCGCCGTCATCGAAGACCTAAAGACGGTGCGGCCAAGCCAGCGCATCCACGTGAACCTGACCGGCACCGACCGCGAATTCCTGCTCTTCGACTGGCTCAACGAGTTGCTGTATCGCTGGGAAGCGGACCACCTCTTGTTTGGCACGTTCGAGGCACGGGTAACGGAAGCGGGCCTTACCGCCAGCGCATGGGGCGAACCCCTCGACCCGTCGCGGCACGTTTTGAGCCACGAAGTCAAGGCGATCACCTATCACGGGCTGCGTGTCGAGCCGGCCGACGACGGTTGGCTGGCGGAAGTCATCGTTGATATTTGAAGGACCGAGGAAACCATGAGCAAGGACACCTACCACGGCCCGCTCGAGCGCGTCGATGCCTGCTGCTGGCGCATCCCCAAGAGCTATAAGCAAGGCATGCGCGTCGATGACCTGATCTTCGCCAGCGAGCGTCTCCTTGAACAACTAAAGAAGGACCAGGCCCCCGAGCAGGTGGCCAACGTCGCCTTCTTGCCGGGCATCCAGCACGCCAGCCTGGCCATGCCCGACATCCACTGGGGCTACGGCTTTTGCATCGGCGGCGTCTGCGCCACCGATCCCGAGGAGGGAGGCGTCATCTCTCCGGGCGGAATTGGCTACGACATCAACTGTGGTGTTCGTTTGTGCCGCACTAACCTCTTCTTCAAGGAGGTCAAGCCGCACCTGCGCACCCTCGTCGAAGAACTGTTCAAGCAGGTGCCGACCGGCGCCGGCAAGTCGAGCCGCTTCCACTACAAGGAAGGCGAACTGCGGCAGCTGCTGTTACAGGGACCGAAGTACCTGGTCGGCAAGGGACTGGCGACACCGAACGACATCGACTGCACGGAGGCGCACGGCCAACTCGCCGGCGCCGATCCGGCGGCAATGACCGAGCGCGCCCTCGGCCGCGGCGCCGAGCAGTGCGGGACGCTGGGATCGGGCAACCACTTCCTCGAAGTGCAAATCGTCGATCAGGTCTTCGACGAAGAAGCCGCCGCCGCGATGGGCCTCGAAAAAGACCAGGTGTGCGTCATGATCCACAGCGGCTCGCGTGGACTGGGCTATCAGGTGTGCGACGACGGCCTGCAACTGCTGCGTGGCGCTCCGCAAAAGTACAACATCGATTTGCCCGACCGCCAGCTGGCGTGCGCCCCGGTCAATAGCTCGGAGGGCGGGCAGTACATCGCCGCCATGCGCGCCGCCGCCAACTTCGCCTGGTGCAATCGGCAATTGCTCATGCACCAGGCGCGCGAGGTGTTCGCGCGCGTCTTTGGCCGAACGTGGCAGGAGTTGCAAATGAGCCTCATTTACGACGTTTGCCACAACATCGCCAAGCTGGAGGAACACACGATCGACGGCAAACTCAAGAAGGTCTGGGTCCACCGCAAGGGGGCGACGCGCGCCTTCCCGCCGGGCCATGCCGAGGTGCCGAGCCAGTATCGCAAGGTGGGACAGCCGGTCATTATCCCCGGCGACATGGGCCGGGCCAGCTGGGTCATGGTCGGCCAACCGGGCAGCATGGAGAAGACGTTCGGCACCACTTGCCACGGCGCCGGCCGGGCGATGAGCCGCACCCAGGCCGTCAAGGAGG
>JBBSES010000094.1:0-11754 GCA_038239465.1 Gemmatales bacterium | reverse complement strand
CGATCACTCCCGCGGCAACTTATCGTCGAACAGTCCGGCGATGCCGCGCACCATGATGCCGGCCGGCTTGGTCGATTGATGGTAGCCCCACATGCCGTGCATCAGTTCGTAGGCCATCAGTCCCGAGACGAACATAAACATGACGCACGCCATCAGGCCGACGACATCCAGCGTGTGCCACTCGGCCTCGGCCGCGGGGACGGTCGCGGCCGCCAGTTCGTCCTCGTCCTCTTCGTCCTCGAACTCCTCCTCGGCGCCGGACAGGTCTTCCAGCAGCATCTCGTCCACGCTGCCGATCTCGGCGTCGGACGCGACGGCGGAACTGCCCAGGCGTCGGCCGGAAGGCGAGCGGACTTCGTCCTCCTCGAGCGTGACCACCTGCGAACCGCTCTCGTCGCCGTGGGCGAGGACCCCGCTATCGACGGCCAGGTCGAAGTCGGAGCTTTCCAGGTCGGTGTCGCCTTCGTCGAGGGCGACCGCTTGCGAGGCCGACTCGTCTTCCAGCGCGGGCAGGTCGAAGTCGGTCTCGAAGATGTCCTTCTGCTCTTCGGTCGAGGCGGATCCCGAACCGACTCCCGAGTGCCGGCCCGACATCGACGGGTTGCTGTCGTCCAGCGTCAGTTCGAACTCGCTGTCGGAACCGACCGGCAGCTTGCCCTTGATCGTCTTGGGGCCGGAGGAGTCGTCGTCGAGCGTCAACTCGAAATCGACGCTGTCGTCGGAGTCGCCTTCGAGGGACAGGCCGCTGTCGGCCGGGTCGTGCAGGTTGATGCCGCTCAACTCGGCGCGGGCCGAAGAGGGCATGTCGCTCTTGGGAGGCATGCCGCCGAGGTCCACGTCCTCGTCGTCGCCAAGGCTGAGGGGCGAGAGGCTGTCCTCGGGGGCCAGGGTGAGTTCGAACTCGCTGCCCATGAGGCGGTCGGCCGACCCGCCCGTATCGCCGGAGCCGGAATCTTGCGAGCCGGGTTGCGAACCCATGTCGAGGTCCGATTCGGACAACTCGAAGGGCGAGGAGGCGGGCAGCATGGTGCCCTTGGCCGGCGGCACGGCGCGGGTCTTGTTGGGAGCCAGTTTCGGGGCGTCTCCGAGGCGCTTCATGGACGCTTCGTTGGCCTGCTGAATCTCGGCGTCGAGGTCGATTTCCTCGGTTTGCAAGGAGAAATCGTCGCCGCTGGGCGAATGCTTGTCGCTGTCGCTGGGGCTGAGGCGCACGTCGCTGTCGGGCTTGGGTCCGCCCACGTTGATCATGCTGTCGTCGATGGTGGAGCCGTCGAAGTCGAGGCGCACGTCGCTATCGCCGCCGCTGCCGAGGCGGCCGCTGCTCGGCGGGGGAGCGAAACTCGCCTGCGTCTTGCGCGTGCCGGAAGCGGGCGGTTCGGCGCCGAGGCGGCCGCTGCTCTCGGGCGTCAGGTCGAAGTCGAAGCTGCCCTTTTCGAGGACGAGGCGCAGGTCGCTGTCGCTCTTCTTGCCGCTTCCCGAGGAGGGCGGCTTGCTGACGGATGGCGTCAGGGGCACGTCGTCGCCCAGGCCGACGGCCGAACTGCCGGAGGGCAGCGACTCGGCGGCGCCGAAAATATCGTCGTCGATGGGGATCAGGTCGTCGTCGAAGCTAGAAGCGGGGCCGGGCGTTCCCGCGCCGGTCTTGGTTTTCGGCTTGGTCGATCCGCTGGCGGGGCCGGCGCCGAGCGCCTTGGCCAACTCGTCCACGTCCTGCGTGCGGAAGCGCCAGGTGCCGCGGTCGGCGAAGGCGCGAAGTTCGCGCCGCTGGGCCATGCGGTTCAGTTCGTCGGCGGATTTGCCCAGTACCTTGGCTGCTTCGTCGAGTGTGTAAAACCCTTGCACCATGACCGAACCTCGGATGTCGCCGGCGGGCGGCGCGGGTTGATGGAGCGCGCGGAGAAGGGAGATATAGGGCGAGAGACAATGGCTCTCGCGCAACGTCTACTCTTATATTTCGATTCTAAACGCCCCCCACTTGAATGCAAGGGGATTGCCGGTCGCGGGAACGGGCCAAAACGGGAGGGTGGCACGGGCAGGGGGGATGGCGCCGACGAAAGCTCATTGACCAGGGGGTGTTACCCGATAGACGTGCATCAAACCGTTTTGACTACCGACGGCGACTTGCTTGCCGTCGGCGGAGAGGGCGAGGCCGAAACTCACGCCAGGGAGTTTCCATTCTTGGATGGGGGCCTCGGCGGCGCAATCTTGGAGGACCAAGCGGCCATCGTTCGTGGCGAAGACGAAGCGGCGGCCGTCGCGCGAGAAGGCGATGCCGCGTAGGCCGATTCCCCGCCCCATCATTCCTTGTGGCGGCTGCAAGTTGATCTTGCAACGCACCTTGGCGACGTCGGCGTCCCAGATTTCCAAAGCCTGGTGATTCCAGAGGGCGAGATGAGGCCCGGTGGGAGCGAACTGCAGGATGCTATATCCCAGGGGCGGGGCACGCAGCACGGCCCGTTCCTTGCCGGTCACCACTTCCCACAGCTTGCATTCCTGCTGACCGCGGTTGGCGATCACGCAGCCGGCCAGGAAGCGGCCATCGCCGGACAAGGCCAGGCTCTGCACGTTTTGCACGGGCGGTGGCGATGCGAACACGTCCTTGCCGGTGGCGACCTCCAGCACGCGGATTTGCATGGGGCCGACGCCGTTGCCAATGCGTTGGCCCGGCGTTGCCAGGAACTTGCCGTCCTGACTGAAATTCATCGCGTTATGCACGAGCAGATGGGGTATGGGTGCATATTTGGACGCCCCGGTGGCCGCGTCCCAAAACTTCAAGTTGCCCCCGGAGGCAATGGCCACGGTGCGGCCGTCGGGGGACACCGCCAGAGCGTTTATTCCCTCTTCCTCACCGAGGTAGACGTCGCGCGTCTTGTTGGCGACGGCATCCCACGAACGAAACCCCTGGTGATTCCACAGAATCACACCCGGCGCCTCGGCACCACGCGACGTGTTGAAATGGGTATCGAGGCGCAGACCCGCCCCCGCCGTGGGGGGCACCATCGTCAAGACGGCGCGTTCCTTGCCCGTGACGGGATCCCACAAACGGGCCGAATGGTCCATGTTGCAGGTGGAGACCAGAGCCTGGTCGCTATCGACGAACCCGAGGGAGGCGATGGTCCCGCGATGCCCCGTTTGCGGCAGACGCTCGGTCAGGGTGGCGGCATCCCAGAGGCGCAGACAGCCGTCGTTGGTGAGAAGGAGCAGGGTGCGGCCATCCGGCGCGAACATCATGCCGCTCACCCATTGGGGAAGCGTCGCCTGAGCCAGCCGGCGCGGCGCCGCCGATATGTCGTAAACGCGCAAGGCTCCTACGTTCTTGGAACCGTCGTTGGCGCGGCCATAGACGGCCACGATGTTCGGCCGCGGGCTGGCGGCAACCAGAGTGGCTCCGTATTCCTCCGCGATATGGTGTACCTGACGCCGAGCGTCCCCCGGGAGGTCCGCGGCGGGGAGCTTGAGATTGAACGACTGCAGTTCGTTGACCATCGCATTGTTGGCCGACGCTTGGCGGACGGTCAGCAACGTCGCGCCGTCCGCCGACAGAGCGTGGGGCGGCATGCCTCCATTCGGTCCAAAGTCGCCTTTGAACTCGGTGACACCGCGCGTCAGGTCCCAGTGCTTCCAACCGGACTGTCCCGACGACAAGCCGAAGTTGCCGTTGGCGGACAGTCGTCCCGCGAAGGAGGCCTCCACTTCCAGCGGCGGCCGCTTTTCCTTGCCGCTGGCCAACTCCCACACGCGGAAGTCGATGGATGCCCCGGTGACTTTCATATGAACCAGGCTCACGCTGCCGCCGTCGCCGCTGAAGGCCACCGCATTGCCGGGAAACCCGCCGTGCGCCCAGCTGTAGATTTCCTTGCCGAGATGCAGGTCCCACACTTTCAGTTCGGAAGGCTCGCCTTTAGGACCGCTGCCTAGCGCCGTGGCCAGGCGATTGCCGTCCGGCGCGAACGCCAGTGCCTGCACGAACCGTCCCTGGATCGGCAACGACTTGATCTCTCCGAGGGTGGCCGCATCCCAGATGTGGATGGCCTGGCCGTGGCCGCCGCTGGCGATGAGGTTGCCGTTGGGACTGTAAGCAACCGTGTTGACGGAACCATAATGCCGCCCGCGCGGATCGCCGATCAGCGTGATCGGCGGCGGCGGCCCGTTGGCGACCGTATCTGTGGTCTTCGGGCGCTCCACGACCGGCCGCGGCCCCGACAGGGCGGAGACCGCCAGCATCACGCCGGCCGCCAGCAGCAGGGCGGCCGCGGACCATTGGATCGAACGCCGTCCCCACCAGCGCCGGCGCAAATGGGGCACGTCGCCGCGAGAGGGCCGCACGGCCTGGGCCGTCGGCACAGTCTTTTGTAAGGTGGTCGGCGTCGTGATCGAGACCGACACCGGCGCCGCTCCGCCGACGAATGCCGCCATCGCTCGGGCGACCTCGATCGGCGTCTGGTAGCGGTCGTCGGGCAGCTTGTCGAGCATTTTGAAAAAGATGGGATCGAGTTCCGCCGGCAGTTCCGGCCGCAATTGGCGCGGCGACTGCGGAGGCGCGGCCTGGTGCTTCATCAATTTCTGGGCCAACGTGCCCGCGGGAAACGGCGGCTGGCCCGTCAGCAAGAAGTACAGCGTGCAGCCCAGGCTGTAAATGTCGGCGCGGATGTCGGCGCCGCGCAGGTCCAGGGCTTGCTCGGGCGCCATGTAGTCAGGCGTCCCCATCATGACCGACCCCATCGAGGTCAGCTGGCTGGCCCCTAGGTGTTGGGCCTTGCGGCCCGTCAGCCGCGCCAGTCCCAGGTCGAGCAGCTTGACGACGCCCCACGGATTGGCGTCCGCCGCCGTGGACCACGAGGCGGAGCTACCCGATTCGCCATCCTTGCCGCGTGGTCCCTTGGCGCTGGCGACCAACAGGTTGCTCGGCTTGATGTCGCGGTGGACCAGCCCACATTCGTGCGTGTGCTGCAAGCCCTGCGCGGCCTGGCGGATGTAGTCGCAGGCCCGCGCCAGGGGCAAGGGGCCATTGTCCTTCAAGAGTTGATTGAGGTCGGTCCCTTCGACGTACTCCATGACCAGGCCGAGCGTGTTGCCCATCGGCCCCGCGTCGAAGGCATGGACGACGTTGGGGTGCGACACCTGGCTGGCCACTTCGATCTCGCGCTGAAACCGGGCGACGATATCCGCGTCTTTCAGCAAGTCGCGGCGAATGAGCTTGATGGCCACCACGCGCTGCATTCGCATGTGCCGCGCTTTCAGGACCAGGCCCGTGCCGCCCTCCCCGAGACGCTGCAACACCACGTAAGGTTCCAGGAGCAATTCCGAACCGCGGCCCTGAAAGAGGAGATTGCATTGGTAAGGGGTCAGCAGGCCGCGCTCGATCAGCGAGCGGGCCAATACCTTCGGTTCGCCGTGGCGCGAGTCCGCGGCGACGGCTTCGAGGTCGGCCGGGGACAGCAAGCGCAACTGCCGCAGACTATCGATGAGGCTGCCGATCGAAGCCGGGGCTAGAATCGTATCCGCCATTGCCGAGCCTCCACCCGTCGAGACAGGGGCACCACGCCTCCTTGGAGAAAGGAGTACGTCATGCGGGATGGAGAGGATGGTGTATTTGACTGCGCCCGCGCGCCGAAAGCAAGAGTGCGGCGAAAAGAGCGTGAAGATTTCGCGCGGCGCCTTGCGGTAGCGCGAGTCTAGCGCTGCAGGATATCCGGCCGCGACAGGGTGCCGCCCTGGATCTTGATGCGCTTGGGCGTCCACTGGCCGCCCATTGCCGTCATTGCTTTTGGCCCTTCCGGGGTGACGAGATAGGTATCGCAGCTGGCGGCGGCGCCGACACGGGCGCGCCAGGTAAGCGCCCAACCGACCTGCAAGAGGTCGGCGCTCCCCGGCGTTAGAGGCCGTTCTACCACCGCTCGGCCCGTGAGGTGCCCCGGCGCGCTCAGGCGCCATTCGTGCTCGAAGCCGGTGATTTGATAGAGGCGCCGCCCCGCCGTCAGGATTTCGCCGACCACGCCGTTGCCCCAACTGCTGGCGATGTAGCTGGCCGTCACCTTGGAGGCGGCGTCGTGTTCCTTGAGATAATCGGCTTCGGGAGCGCCAAAGCAAACCGAGCGGCTGGCGCTGGCGTGTAGCCCGAACTGCCGTCCCGTGGCGCTGACGACGCAATGGCGTTGGACCGGGGCCGTGGTGAAGCCGCCTTGCCGATAGCGGCGCGATCGGCCATCCGCCGCCACCTCGATGGCCACGGGTTCCACATGCCGGTGCATCAGCCGGTGCGACACGTGGCCGGCCACTTCCTGCTCCGTCTGTCCCACCGCCAACGATCGACAGGCCGCCTCCAGCGCGTGGCTGAGCGTGTGCCCTAGTTGACGAAGCCGATCCGTCTCGAACGGCGTCAGCAATAAGCGGCGCTCGCGGAGTACGTCGCCCACGAAGAGGGCGTCGCCATGCGGCCGGTCGCACGCCAGCTGGCGATTTAGCCCTAGGTCGGACAGGAGTTGTCCTCGGCCCCAGTACCAGGGCCATTCCTTGAGTTGGAAGCCGAGGCCGTCGATCTCCTCGTCGAACAGCCGCGGGCTATCGACGTTGGACGCGATCAGCCAACGGTACTCCGGCGTGAAAAACAGGGCCGGCCGGTCGGATGGGTCGAGGACGCCCCAGGCCGTGGCGCCGCCGGTCAGCCAGGTGAAATTCTCCGGCTCCAGCACGAGCAAGGCGTCGCAATTCGCGTCGCGCAGCAGGCCAGCGACCAGCGCTTGCTTGGCCTCGACGTCGGCGCGGCGATCGGGCGGCGACGCCTCGGGTGGGACTTCGGAAGTTTCCACGGGCACGCTCATGCTTCTGAAGATAGCACGGCGCGCGCGGGGGCTGCATTCTTTTTTGTCCTGATTTGCTTGGCTCAGCGCGTCCACGGCGGCGGGAAACCGCCGCGGACGTAGCGCTGCGCCAACTCCAAATAACTGCTGCTGATGTCGCGCGTGCGCTGCATTTCCTCGGGCGTGATCTGCCGCACGACCTTGCCGGGCACGCCCATGACGACCGAGCCATCGGGGATGCGCCGCTTCTCGGTCACGACGGCGCCGGCGGCGATCAGGCAGCGCTCGCCGACCTCACAGCCGGAAAGCAATCGGGCGCCGATGCCGACGAGCGTGTCGCGGCCGACGCGCTTGCCGTGCAGGACGGCGGCGTGCCCCACGACCACGCCTTCTTCGATGGTCAAGGGCGCGTCGCGGTCGGTGTGGATGATGCAGCCGTCCTGGATATTGACGCGCGCGCCGAGCGTGATCCGCGCCAGGTCGCCGCGCACCACGGAGCCGTACCAGATATTGACGCCCTGCCCCAGGACCACGTCGCCGACGACGATGACTCCGCGTGCCACGTAGTAATCGTGAATGACTTGCATGACGGCCCTTCCGGGAGAGGAGGAAGCGGAGGAACAAAACAACGAGATTGTAAGCGCCCCGCGCGTTTTGTTACATTGGACTTCTCGACCCGTCATCCCTCCTGAATGCCCGCCTCGCCTCCAGGGAGCGAACATGAACCGAAGCGCGTTCCCCCTCTCCCTTTCTCTCCTCATTCTGGCGACGGCTCACGCCCCGGCCCAAAAGCCGGCGGTGGACGCGCACGGCGATCCTCTCCCCAAGGGAGCGCTCGCGCGCGTCGGCACCACGCGATTTCAGACCGACGGCTCGCCGTGGTGCCTCGCCTTCAGCGCCGACGGCAAACGCCTGAGCGCCGGCGGTGACAGCGGCCTGTCGCAATGGGACGCGGGTTCGGGCAAGCCGATGCGCCAGCTATTGGCCGAGGGCACCGTCGCCGCCGTGACCCCGGATGGCCGCGTCATGCTCGCCGTCGTCGAACAAGGGCCGCGCCTCATCGACGTTGCCACGGGCAAGGAACTGCACGCGCTGAAAGTCCCACGGGGGCAAGGCGGCCCGTGGTCGTTCTCCCCCGATGGCCGAGCGGTGACGTTCGGCACCATCGAGGGGGCCATCCATGTATGGGACGTGGCCACCGGCCGCCAGCGCGGCGCGGTCGGCAACGTCCGCGCTGGCGTCAACTTCCTGGCTCTCGCTCCGGACGGCCGCGTCGTCGCCGAGGGGGGCGCCGAAAAGACCATCCTCCTGTGGGACGTGGCCAGTGGCAAGGAACTGCCGCCCCTGACGGCCCGCGGCCGGTCGATGGAGCGCGCCGTCTTTTCGCCCGACGGCAAACTGCTCGCCGCCGTCGATGTCGAGTCCCTCGAAGACAGCACCGTCCGCCTTTGGGAGGTGGCCACGGGCAAGGAAGTCGCCCAGTTCAAAGGCAGCAGTCCGCTGGAATTCTCGCCCGACGGCAAGCTGCTCGCCGCCCATCACGGCAGCATTTACGGCGACGATTGGCTGAGCGTCAAGCTCTGGGACGTGGCCGCCGGCAAGGAGCGCGGCGTCCTCAAGGGCCACGCCAACGCCGTCAAGGCGTTCGCCTTTTCGCCCGACGCCCCCCAGCTGGCCGCCCTCACCGCCATCGACGATTTGATCCATGTTTGGGACGTGACGACCGGCAAGGCGGCACACAACTTCACCCGACCGCTGGCCAAGGCGCTGGCCTTCGCCCCCGACGGCAAGACCGTGATCGCCGCCAACGAAACTGGCAAGGTGCAAGTCTTTGACGCCGCGACGGGTCTCCTCGCGCGCGACATGGGATTGGCCGAGAAACGCCTCCAGGGTGTCGTCCTGAGTTCCAACGGCCGCGCCGCCCTGACCAACTATGCCGGCGCTTCTTATCAAGTCTGGGACACCGCCACCGGGCAAACGCTGGGAACGCTCGAAGCCCGACGCCAGCGCGCCGCAGGTTTGGCCGTCACGTGTCCCACAGGGATGCTCGCCGTCGCCAACGAGCGCTCCGTCTCCCTGCATCGTCTGCCGACCGAATTGGCGCGCTTCCCCGGCACGCTGGCGCCCCTGCAACTGACGGCCGCCGATAAGACGACGCACCTCGCCGCCCTCGACCTCAACTTAAAAGCGACGCAGCTCAAACTGCCGCCTCTGGAACCCACGCTTACTTTGCGCCACGACGACAAGGTCAATGGCGTGGCATTCGCGGCCGACGGAACGCTGCTGGCGACCCTGTCCAACGAGGTACGCCTTTGGAATACCGCGACGGGCAAAGTGGTCAAGGCCTTGCCCGGCAGCGCCGGCGCGGTGGCCTTCGCTCCCGACGGCAAAACGGCGGCGACTGGCGCCAAAGAGGGCGGAGCGGTCCTCCTCTGGGACCTCGCCACCGGTAAGGAACGTGGCCGACTCGTCGGCCATCGCGGTCCCGTCCGCGCCCTCGCTTTCTCCGCCGACAATAAGCAACTCGCCTCCGCCGCTCAGGACTCCACCATTCTCATTTGGGACTTGACGCAGCGTTAGCCGATACCGGCGAGGATAAACCGCGCCGCTCGTTTCCATCGCGGAGAATCGACACATGTCCGCTCCGCCCTCTCCCCTGAAGACCGGCACGCTGCGCATCGAGGCGCTCAGCGACGGCGTCTTCGCCATCGTCATGACGTTGCTCATCTTCGACATCAAGCCGCCGCCCGACAGCCGCGCCGGCGACCTCGGCATGGCCCTGCTGCAAATGTGGCCGAGTTTCGCCGTCTTCGTGGCCAGCTTCGGTTTGCTGGGCATATACTGGTCCGGCCATCAGGCGTTGTTCCAGTACATCCGCGCCGGCGACCACAACCTGCGCTGGCTCAATATCCTCATCCTGGCCCTGGTATCGATGCTGCCTTTCTCGGCCCGGCTGTTGATCGAGCATCCCCAGGAACCCGTCGCCCTATGGTTCTTCGGCGCCAACCTGATTTTCATCGGCCTGGTCAACTACGCGCTTCTAGCCTACGCCATGTCCAACGCGGACCTGGCCACGCCCGACGTGTGCCCCGCCGTCATCCGCTTCGCCACCGCGCGCTGCCTGATGGCGCCCGCCTGTTACGTCGTCGCCCTGGTCCTGACCTTCGTCAGCCCTATCTGCACGCTCGTCCTCTATGCGGCGGTGCCGCTGCTGTACATCCTGCCGCCGGTGCAGCGTTACTGGATGGGTCAACTCTGCAAGGACATGATGCCGCCGGAACGAGTAGCCGAGGAGACGGAGGCGTGAAGAGGTGAACGGTGATTGGTGGACGGTGGACGGAAGGGAATGAAGAGCGGCCGGTGGATGCCGGCCGCTCCCCGTGGACCTAGTACCGATAACTATCCGCCTTGAACGGCCCCTCGGCCTTGACGCCGATGTACTCCGCCTGCTTCGGCGACAACTTCGTCAGTTTGGCGCCCAGTTGTTCGAGGTGCAGGCGGGCCACTTCCTCGTCGAGTTCCTTGGGCAGCAGGAACACCTTGCGTTCCATGTCCTTGCCGTCCTGCCAGAGCTTCATCTGGGCAAGCGTCTGGTTGCTGAAGGAATTGCTCATGACGAAGCTGGGATGGCCGGTGCCGCAGCCCAGGTTCACGAGACGGCCCTTGGCGAGCACGATGATGCGCTTGCCGTCGGGCCAAATCACGTGATCGACCTGCGGCTTAATCTCTTCCCACTTCAGTTCGCCGAGGCCGGCGATCTGGATTTCGCTATCGAAGTGGCCGATGTTGCACACGATGGCATTGTGCTTCATCTGGTCCATGTGCTTGCGCGTGATGACATCGAGGTTGCCGGTCGTCGTCACGAAGATATCGCCGAACTTGCAGGCGTCGTCCATCGTCACGACCTGGAAGCCTTCCATGCAGGCTTGCAGGGCACAGATGGGGTCGATCTCAGTGACATAGACGGTGGCGCCGGAACCGCGGAAGGCTTGCGCGCAGCCCTTGCCCACGTCGCCGTAGCCGCAGACGACGGCTTTCTTGCCGCTGATCATCACGTCGGTGGCGCGCTTGATGCCGTCGATCAAGCTTTCGCGGCAGCCGTAGAGGTTGTCGAACTTGCTCTTGGTCACGCAGTCGTTGACGTTGATGGCCGGGAAGCGCAGCGTGCCCTTCTCGACGCGCTGATAGAGGCGCTTGACGCCTGTGGTCGTCTCCTCGCTGACGCCGACGATGTTCTTGGCGATCCGGCTATAAAAGTGCGGATCCTCGGCGAGCGTCTTGCGGATCGAGGCGTAGAGGATGGTTTCCTCTTCCGACTCGGCCGGGCGGTCGAGGACCTTGATATCGTCCTCGGCGTCGCAACCGAGGTGGATGAGGCGCGTGGCGTCGCCGCCGTCGTCGAGGATCAGGTTGGGGGTGTCGCCGTCGTGCCACTGAAAGATGCGATGGGTGTAGTCCCAGTATTCTTCGAGGGTTTCGCCCTTGGTGGCGAAGACGGGGGTGCCGGCGGCGGCGAGGGCGGCGGCGGCGTGGTCCTGGGTGGAATAGATATTGCAACTGGCCCAGCGGATATCGGCGCCGAGGGCTTGCAGTGTCTCGACGAGGACGGCCGTCTGAATGGTCATGTGCAAGCTGCCGGCGACGCGCGCGCCCTTGAGCGGCTGGCTGGGGGCGTATTTCTTGCGGATGGCCATGAGGCCGGGCATCTCGTGCTCGGCGATGGCGATCTCACGGCGTCCCCAGTCGGCCAGGGCCATGTCGGCCACGACGTAATCCGGGGTGGTCTTGCTCGGCGTCGCCCGCCGGGGGGCGGCCGTTTGTACTCCCGCTGCCATAGCGTTGATCTCCGCGTTAGAGGGAATCCTTACCACATCATACATAGGAGGGCGGGCGAGGGTTGCCTATGGGTTGTCGAGCGCGCTAGCTTCGACGCTCGCCAATCCCCTATTGATTG
>JBBSES010000093.1:0-11823 GCA_038239465.1 Gemmatales bacterium | reverse complement strand
GCACCGGGGCGCAAATCGCGCTCGAGGCGCATCGGCGCGGCCACGGCGTTACGCTGCTCACCTCGCATCCCGAGGCCGTGACTGACCTGCGCCAACCCGACGAGGCGCTGGGCGAGCGCTGGGTGCTGCGCCGCTATCGCACCTTCGACGATTTGCAGGAGCGCCTCGCCCAGGAGATCCGCGAACCGAATCTCGACGCGCTGATCCATTCGGCGGCGGTGAGCGATTTCCAGACCGCGGGCATCTATGCGCCGGCCGCCGGCACCGCTTTTCGCAAGACCGATTTGAGTTGGAACAGTGCCAGTGGATCGCCGACTTTTCAAGACATGGCCGCCGGCAAGGTCAAGAGTGAGGCCCCCGAGTTGTGGCTACGTTTGACGCGAACGCCCAAGCTGGTGGACCGCGTCCGCATGGAATGGGGCTTTCGCGGCGTTCTCGTCAAATTCAAGCTAGAGGTCGGCGTCAACGAAGAGCATTTGCTGGAGATCGCCGAGCAGTCGCGGCGTCATTCGGATGCCGACCTGATGGCCGCCAATACGCTCGAAGGAGCCAATTTCTGGGCCTATCTGGGACCGCTGGAAGGCCGCTACGAACGGCTCGGCCGCCGCGAACTGGCCCCGCGCCTGCTCGACGCGGTCGAACACTTGCACCGGGAGCGCCACTCGTGAGCAACATCCTCCTGGGCGTGACCGGCTCGGTGGCGGCCGTGCGAACGCCGCGGTTGTTCGCCTCCTTGCGCGAGGCCGGCCATGCCGTCAAAGTGGTCGCCACCTCGGCGGCTATCTACTTCTTCGACCCGCTCGAACTCGATCCGACGCGAACCGAGCGCAACCCCGACATCCTCGTTCTCGACGAGGACGAATGGCCAGGCCGTTCCGCGGGCCAGCGCTGGCGGCGCGACGATGCCGTCCTCCACATCGAGTTGCGCCGCTGGGCCGACTTGCTCTTGATCGCTCCGCTGGACGCCAATACCCTGGCGAAGCTGGCGAATGGGTTGGCTGACAATTGCCTCACCTGCGTCTGGCGCGCGTGGGATGGGTCGAGGCCCGTCGTGCTGGCGCCGGCCATGAACACGCAAATGTGGGAGCATCGGCTGACGGTCGAACACTTGCAAGCGATCGCCGCATGGACGGATATCGGGCAGTTGGGAGCGTCGGCCACGCCCGAAGGGATCGTGGAGGCCATCAACGAGACATCGTCCCGGCTGCGCATCGTGCCGCCCATCAGCAAGCGCCTGGCCTGTGGTGACATCGGCGTGGGCGGTCTGGCGGACGTGACGGATATCGTGCAAGTGGTACACCAATCCTTGGCCCGGTGAGCGATGAGCAAGCCGTTCGACCCGACGTTGAAGCATCTTTTCGAGGCGCGCCCGATCGACGGGTTGCGCTATGTCGGGTTGAGCGTTACCGATCCGGTCGCGGTCATCGACGCCGATCTTTCGACGGTCAGCGCCGAAGCCGACAAGGTCATTCGCGTGGGGGGCGACAATCCCTGGCTGGCTCACCTGGAATGCCAGGCGAACTACGAGCGTCGGCTCGGCAACCGGATGTTGCGGTACAATGTCTTACTGGGGGATAGGCACGACTTGCCCGTCGATAGCACGGTCATTCTCTTACGGCCTCAAGCCGACGGCCCGGCGATGACGGGCCGCTTGCGCTTCGACGTCCACGGCGTGGAATACCTGGATTTCCGCTATCGCGTGGTCCGCGCCTGGGAGCAGTCCGTGGAAGTCGTCCTGGCTGGCGGACTCGGCACCCTGCCTCTAGCACCACTGTGCGACGTGCCGCCGGAGCGCTTGCCCGAGGTAATCGGGCTTATGGAAACGCGATTGCGCCAGGAGGTGGTCCCGGCCGAAGCGGCCATCCTGTAAACGGCAACCTACCTGCTGATGGGACTTCGTTACCCGCCTGGTTTGGCCGAGCATTTGCTCCAAGGAGTACGCGCGATGGAAGAATCGTCAACCTATCAAGCGCTGCTGTCCAAGGGCCGCGCTCAAGGAAGAGTGGAAGAAGCGCGCGCGGTGGTGGTGCGTCTGGGCCGCAAGAAATTTGGCGCGCCTTTGCCCGCGGTCGTCGAGGCCGTGGAAGCCATCACCGACATCGCTCGTTTGGAAGAACTTTCGGATAGGCTCCTCGATGTCGATAGCTGGGACGAACTGATGGCCGATCCAGGACGTGGTCTTTGACCCGAAGCAACGAGCGATGAGCAAGCCGTTCGACCCCACCCTGAAGCAACTCGTCGAAACGCGGCCGCGCGATGGGCTGACCTATGTTGGCCTCGCAGTGACCGGCCCCGTTGCCGTCATCGACGCCGACCTTTCGACGATCAGCGCCGAGGCCGACAAGGTGATCCACGTCGGCGGCGACCATCCCTGGCTGGCGCACATCGAGTTCCAGACCAGCTACGAGCGACTGATCGGCGACCGGCTGTTGCGATATAATGTCTTGCTGAGCTACCGCCACCTGCTGCCGGTCGATAGCACTGTAGTCCTTTTACGGCCGCAAGCCGACGGGCCGGCGCTGACAGGGCAAGTCGTGTGGCAGGTTCACGATCGCCCTTACCTGGACTTTCGCTATCGCGTGGTCCGCGCCTGGCAGCAATCGGTGGACTCGGTGCTGGCTGGCGGCCTGGGCACCCTGCCTTTGGCGCCGCTGTGTGATGTGCCCCTGGAACGGATGCCGGACGTGATTCGCCAGATGGAAGCGCGCTTGCGACAAGAAGTGCCGCCCGCCGAGGCAGCGGTGTTGTGGACGGCCACCTACCTGTTGATGGGACTGCGCTATCCGCCCGGTTTGGCCGAACATTTGCTTCAAGGAGTCCGCGCCATGGAAGAATCTTCGACGTATCAAGCGCTTCTCTCCAAAGGCCGCGCCTTGGGTCGCGACGAGGGACGCAACGAGGGACGCCTCGAAGGGCGGCTCGCGGAGGCTCGGTCGGTGGTATTGCGTCAGGGCCGCAAGAAATTTGGCGCGCCACTGCCCGCGGTCCTTCAGACCGTCGAAGCTATCGCCGACCTTGCTCGTTTGGAAGAGTTGTCGGATAAACTCCTCGATGTCGATACATGGGACGACCTGATGGCGTCGTGATTCCCGACAAAGAACGCCCTCTCCTTGACCGAAGCATGAGGCGATGATCAAGCCGTTCGACCACGCTGAAGCAACTCGTCGAGAAGCGTCCGCGCGATGGGCTGACCTACGTCGGTCTCGCGGTGGCCGGTCCCGTCGCCGTCATTGACGCCGACCTCTCGACGGTCAGCGCCGAGGCCGACAAGGTGATCCACGTTGGCGGCGATGCTCCCTGGCTGGCGCACATCGAGTTTCAGACCAGTGACGAGCGGCTGATCGGCGACCGGATGTTGCTGTACAATGTCATGCTGGGCTATCGTCACGGCCTGCCGGTCGATAGCACGGTAATCCTCCTACGGCCGCAAGCCGACGGGCCGGCGCTGACGGGCCAAGTCGTATGGCAAGTGCACGATCGTCCTTACCTAGACTTTCGCTATCGCGTGGTCCGCGCCTGGGAGCAATCGGTGGACGCGGTGCTGGCCGGCGGCCTGGGCACTCTGCCATTGGCGCCGTTGTGCGACATGCCATTGGAACGGATGCCGGACGTGATTCGCCACATGGAAGCGCGCTTGCGACAAGAAGTGCCGCCCGCCGAGGCGGCGGTGTTGTGGACGGCGACCTACCTGTTGATGGGCCTGCGCTATCCGCCCGGTTTGGCGGGACATTTGCTCCAAGGAGACCGCGCCATGGAAGATTCTTCGACGTATCAAGCGCTTCTCTCCAAGGGCCGCGCTCTGGGCCGCGACGAAGGCCGCCTCGTGGAGGCTCGGTCATTGGTGTTGCGCCAGGGCCGCAAGAAATTTGGCCCGCCTCCGCCCGAGGTCGCCCAGAGCGTGGAAGCCATTACCGACATCGTCCGCCTCGAAGCGCTTTCGGATAGGCTCCTCGACGTGGAAAGCTGGGACGACTTGATGGCGTCGTGAGTCGTTCGTCTCGTTGTCGATTGGAGATAGCGTTCCGATGCCGGAAGACAGGGATGTCCACGTTCACTTGCTGCCCGCGCTGATCCCGCCCGATTGCCTGGCCGGAAGCCTCGCCGTCGTTATCGATGTGCTGCGCGCCACCACCACCATCGTCCACGCTCTGGCCGCCGGATGTGCCGATGTTCGCCCCGTCGGAGAAGTAGAGGAAGCCCGCGCGGCGGCCGATGCCATGCGTGCCGGCCGCGTTTTGCTCGGCGGCGAGCGCGGCGGCAAGCCCCTACCTGGCTTCGACCTCGGCAATTCGCCCCGCGAATATACGCCCAAACGCTGCAAGGGCACCACGCTTGTCCTCACCACCAGCAACGGTACGCGCGCTTTGCTCCGCGCCGCGGAAGCCGACCGCGTGCTGGCCGCCGCCTTCGTCAATTTCAGCGCCGTCTGCGAACAAATCCGGCAGGATGCGCGTCCGCTTCATATCGTCTGCGCGGGCACCGAAGGCGAGGTTTCATTAGAAGACACCTTGCTGGCCGGCGCCCTGGTTGACGACCTGTGCGAAAGTTTCGAGGTGCGCCTGAACGACAGCGCGCGTCTGGCGTGGGACTGTTTCGAGAATCATGGCCGGGTATTGGGCGGCGCCCTGGAACTGGGCAAGGGAGGCGCCAAGCTGCGCGCGCTTGGCTATGATGAAGACATTCGCGCGGCCGCGCGCGTGGACCTGTTCGCCCTGGTCCCCGAGTTGCGCCGCGACCCGCTCCGCCTCGAAGTCGGCGCCGTCGGCATCGTCAAAAGCCACTGGACGAAGTGAGATTCCGTAATGGACATGGAAAAGCTGGTGTCGCTGTGCCGCCGACGCGGGTTCATCTTCCAATCGAGCGAAATCTACGGCGGCATCAATGGCTTCTGGGACTACGGGCCGCTCGGCGTGGAGTTGAAGCGCAACGTCAAGGAGGCGTGGTGGCAGGATATGGTGCGCAACCCGCCGCTCGGCCCCGATGGCCAAGAAATCGAGATGGTGGGCGTGGACTGCGCGCTCATTATGAATCCCAAGGTGTGGGAAGCGAGCGGGCACGTGGGGGGATTCAAGGATCCCATGTCGTCGTGCAAGTATTGCCGTAAGCTCTATCGATCCGATCAAGTCTGGGATCAGATCATAGTTAGCAGCTGGGTCCGTTCCCTGCTGGATCTGTACGATCCCATGCGTCCCGATGGGGTGACTGGCAGCGAATTGAAGAAATGGGCAGCGGGCAAGGGAAAACGGCTAGCCCCAAACTTGGCGTTAGTCCGCAGCCCGGAAATAACGTTAAGTTGGTTGGCGGAAGACGTGGAAGCAGCGGGCGGGAATATCAACTTCACCGATGCCCGAAAGTGGCTCGGCTACTTCGCCACGGAGCAGCGAGCCGCAGGCCCTTTAGTGGTCCCTTGCCCGGCGTGCGGCGGCGACTTGTCGGAACCGCGGCAGTTTAATTTGATGTTCGAAAGTCATGCGGGCGCCGTTCAAAACGACGCCTCGAAGGTGTATCTCCGCCCCGAAACGGCCCAGGGTATCTTCGTCAACTTCCGCAACGTGGTAGACAGTACGCATCTCAAGCTCCCTTTCGGCATCGCGCAAGTCGGCAAGGCTTTCCGCAACGAGATCAACCCGCGGAACTATATCTTTCGCAGCCGTGAGTTCGAGCAGATGGAGATCGAATTCTTCTGCCATCCCGACGAGTCGTTGAAGTGGTATCAGTTCTGGCGCGACGTGCGCATCAAGTGGTACAGCCAGCTGGGTATCAATTCCGCCAACTTGCGGCCACGTGAGCAGGCCAAGGAAGAACTGGCGTTTTACTCGATCGGCACGACCGATATCGAATACATGTTCCCATTCTCGCCGGAGCCTCAAGAATTAGAGGGAGTCGCCCATCGCGGCGCCTACGACCTCACGCAACACGCCAAACACAGCGGCAAGGACCTGTCGTACTTCGAGGAAGAAGCCTGGGCCAAATCCGACAAGTCCGCGTTCGCCGGCGACAAGAAGAAGGAACAAGAGGCAAAGGCGAAGTACCGCTTCATCCCGCACGTCATCGAACCGTCGGCCGGCGCCGATCGCTTCACGTTGGCCGTGCTATGCGAGGCATACGCGGAAGACCAAATCGGCGGCGAGGCGCGCACCGTCATGCGCTTCCATCCGCGTCTGGCGCCTATCAAGGCGGCCATCTTGCCGTTAGTGAATAAGGAAGGGATGCCGGAAAAGGCCCACGCTCTCTATCGGGAATTGAAGCAGGACTATAACGTCTATTACGATGATGGCGGCGCCGTGGGCCGACGCTATCGCCGACAGGACGAGGCGGGCACCCCCTATTGCTTCACCATCGACGGCCAGACGCTGCAAGACGACACCGTCACCCTGCGCGACCGCGATAGCACTCAGCAGCGGCGCCTTCCCATCCGCGCCGTCGCCGAAGAGTTGCGGCAAGCGCTTCGGGCGAAGAGTTGAGACTATAGGGTCACACGTCGCGCCGGGCGAAGTAGCCGACGCCTACCAACGCGGCCACGCCCGACACGATCGCCGACCACATCGTCAATTGTCCCAGGTATTGCAAATCGTACTGGCCTTGCAGCATGAATTGGATGCGCGTCAACGCTTGATCGAGCGAAGGGAATCGCGCCGGCAGCATGGAGAGGACAAAGCCGGTGCCATAGATGAGAAGCCAGAGCATCGTCACGCCCATGACGGTGCTATTGGTCAACGCGCTCACCGCGACGCCACACGTAACGACCGTCGCCAACAGCAAAGCTAGCGTGAGCAACGCCACGCCGCTGCCGAGTAGCGACAGGTCTTCTTGCAGCAGAAAATGGCTGCTCACCAACACGGCCGCGCCGAGTATCAGGAAGGTTCCCAATACCGTTGCCAGGCGCGCGTGCCACTTGGCGAAGAAGTATTGATAGCGGCTGATGCCGCGACACAGCACCGAGTCGGCCAACGTGCCTCGGTCGCCGGATATGCTGCTGGCCGTCAGCACGATAATGACCGTCACGCTGCCGAGGATGCTCCAGCGCAGCAAATCGCCCGTGACCTTGGATGCCAGCTGCACCATGCCTGCTTCACGGTAGACGCCGAGACGATACAGCAAACAACCGACCGCAGCCAGCACCGACACGATGACCCAGGTACGCCACACCCAGCCGTGCAATGTTTGCCGCACGTCGGCTTGCAAGACCGCCCAATAGGGCAGCCAGCGGTTAATCTTTGGCGCTCTGTCGGCGGTCGCCGCGTCCATGATTCGTTCTCATTCAGTCGCAAAACGCTTCTACGAAGCGTCGCTAACCATTGGTACGATTACGCCGCTTCCTCGCTTTGATAGGCCCGAGCGAAGCCGCGCGATTCTTCTTTTTCGACCAGGTCGAGAAAGGCTTGTTCCGTCTGTTGCCCGACACTGCGGATGCTGACGAGCGTCACCTTATTGTCAGCCAAGGTCATGAAGACGTTGGCTAACGCCGAGGTATTGGTCGCCTCGTCGTTCAAGCGCAGGTCGAGGCGGCGCTGCTTAAGGGTGACGGCCTTGAACTCCGTCATGTTCTTGATGGCGTTCGACGCCTTGCCGATCGCCTTCTGATCGCCTTCCAGATCGAGTTCGTAATGATTGCGGCGCATGCGGCCCTTTAAGTCTTGGAGCGATCCGTTGTAGATGAGTTGCCCGCGGCTGAGAACGGCGGCATGATTGCACACTTCGTCGATATCGCCCAGGTTATGGCTCGATACGATGAGCGTCTTTTCGCGGCTCAAGGTTTTGATGAGTTCCAACATGCTGCGCCGCGCCTCGGGGTCGAGGCCGTGCGTTGGCTCGTCCCAAATGAGCAGGTCCGGTTCGTTGATGAGGCTGGCGGCGACGGCCAGGCGCGAGGTCATGCCATTGCTGAAGCCAGCGATGCGTTCGCCCGAGACGGCCAAGAGATCGACGGCGCGGATGAGCGACGCCAGGCGCGGCTTGCGCACGTCGGCGGGAAGGCCGAACAAGCGGGCCATGTAGTCGAGATAGGTGATCGGCGTCATGCCGGGCGGAAACTTGGGATTGGTCGGGATGTAGCCGATGCGGCGGCGCAAGTCGGCGGCGTTGGGAGTCATGGTGCTGCCGAACACCTTCACCCACCCGGCCGTCGGACGGTGCAGCCCGAGCGCCAGGCGCACGAACGTGGTCTTGCCGGCGCCGTTCGGCCCCAACAGGCCGAGGACGCAGCCGGGTTCGACGGTCAGGCTGACGTCGTTCAGGGCGATTTGGCGGTTCTGGTAAATCTTGGTCAGCTTGTACGTCTCGACCACCAGGCCACTCGGATTGTCGGCCACGAGGCTCCCTCCCTGGAACCGTGCCACTGCGAGCGCGCGGATTATACGCCCGCGCCGCCGGGGTTCCTAGACCAACCGC
Organism: Gemmatales bacterium; assembly: GCA_038239465.1. Taxonomy (GTDB): domain Bacteria; phylum Planctomycetota; class Planctomycetia; order Gemmatales; family Gemmataceae; genus JBBSES01. The sequence goes on along the minus strand of JBBSES010000093.1, from coordinate 3,432 downwards.
CTCGACCCCGCCGTGCCGCCGTGCCCGCCTTGCCCCTTTACTCCCCCTGTACATCGCGCCCGCGAGCGCGTTATCATGCACGGTTGCCTGTGGAGCTTTTCATCCCCTCGGCCCCCGCGGAGAGACGGCGATGGTGAAGATAAGGCAGTTGACGCTCGTTCTGATGATGCTCGTCACGCTCGCCGCCGGACTGGCGGCCGCCGCGGACGATCCCAAGGAAAAACTCCTCGCCCTGAACGAGTTGACGGGCAACGACGTTATCCAGGGGAAAATTCGCTCGCTCGTCGGCAACGCGGACGGCACCAAGAAACTCCTCGTCGTCGCCGTCAAGCTCTCCAAGGATAAGGAACAGCCGTTCAACTACAACGCGGCCTATATCCTGGCGCGCACGGCGCAAGAACTGAAAGACGTGGAATCGGCCGAGACGCTTTACCGCGTCTGCACGACGCAAGCGGGCAAGCTGCAGAGCGGCCAAAAGTTGGCCGAGTCGTTCGGCGGCATGATCGACCTCTACTACGACAACAAGCTCTTCGACAAGACCGAAAAGCTGTGCAAGGAGTTCCTCGACCTCAGCGGCAACGAAACGGTCGAACGCCTCAAGGAAGCCGTCTTCGAGCGCATGATCCAGGCTATCGCCCGTCAGGGCAAGGTTGATCGGGCGCTCGAACTCGTGGAAAAGAAGGTCGTCGAGGAGGAAGAAGACGGCGGCTGGTGGTATCTCCAGCTGAAGGGCGCCCTGCTGCGCGAAGCCGACAAGTCGGACGAGGCCGTGAAGGCTTATGAAACCGTCATCGAACGCCTCGGCAAGGACAAGCGGGTGCGCAAGGAAGCGAAAGAGCGCTACCTGGAACGCAATCGCTACCTGCTCAGCGGCGTCTACGTGGATTTGAAGAAGATCGACAAGGCCGCCGAATACTTGAAGGCGTTGCTCGAAGCGAAGCCGGACGACCCGACCTACAACAACGACCTGGGCTACATCTGGGCCGACCACGACATGAACCTGGACGAGGCGGAAAAACTCATTCGCAAGGCCATCGCCGAGGACGCCAAGCAGCGCAAGGCCGACCCCGATTTTAACGCCGACGAGGACAAGGAAAGCGCCGCCTATCTCGACAGCTTGGGCTGGGTACTCTATAAGCAGAAGAAGCACAAGGAAGCGAAGGAATGGCTGCAAAAGGCCGTCAAGGACAAGGACGGCCAGCACATCGAAATTTTCGACCACCTGGGCGATGTGCTCAAAGCTCTGGACGAGAAGGAAGAAGCCGTCGCCGCCTGGAAGAAGGGCGTGGAAGCGGCGGGCACCAGCAAGCGGGAAAAAGCCAGGAAGGTGCAAGTCGAGAAGAAGATTCAAGCGAACGAAAAACAGTAAGCCCGAAGCGCGCCGGCGAGCGGGGTCGCGTCAGCGCCCCGAGTATGAGAGCTTGCTCCCGCGCTCGGGGCGCTGACGCGACCCCGCTCGCCAAATCGCGGCCAAACTTTTTCAATTGCTCGCCGCCCGCGCCACGCCGCGGGCGATGTCCACGATTTTGACCGTCCCCTCCTCGCCGCCCGTCGCCAACATGCGGCAATCCGGCGCGAACGCCACCGACCAGACCGTGCCGAGGTTGCCCTTCAAGCTGGCCCGCTCGACGCCGGTGGCGGCGTTCCAAATCTTCACGGTGCCGTCAACGCTGGCCGTCGCCAGGATGCGGCTATCGGGCGAAAAGGTCACGGAGGTGACGGCCGACATCTGCCCCTTCAAGGTGTTGCGCAGCTGGCCGCTCGCCACGTCCCAGAGTTTGACCGTGCTGTCAGCGCCGCCGCTGACGAGCGTTTTGCCGTCCGCGGAGAAGGCGAGCGAGTTGACGCGGTGGGCATGGCCACGCAGGGCGGCCTTCACCTTGCCGGCGGCCACTTCCCAGAGTTTGATGCCGCCGTCACCGCCGCCGGTGGCCATCGTTTCGCCGTCGGGCGCGAAGGCCAGAGACCAGACGGTGCCGGCGTGGCCGCTCAGGGTGCTGCGCGATTGCCGAGTGGTCGTTTCCCACAGTTTCACGTAGCCGTCGCCGCCGCCGGTGGCGAAGAGTTTGCCGTCGGCGGTGAAAGCCAGACAGTTGACGCCGTCGTTATGCCCGCGCGTGGTGTACTGCTTGGCGCCGCTATCGGAGTCCCACCAGTGGACCGTGCCGTCGCCGCTGCCGGTGACGAGGCTCTTGCCGTCGGGCGTGAAGGCCAAGCAGCGCACGGAACCAACGTGGCCCTGGAAGGTCAGGCGAATCAGGCCTGTCGAGGCGTCCCAGAGTTTGACCGCGCCGTCGCCGCTGCCGGACGCGAGCGTTCGCCCGTCGGGAGAGAACGCGACGGCATAGACGCGGTGCCGTTGTCCTTTGAGGGTTGCCGTCGAACGGCCGGTCGCCGCGCTCCAGAGTTTGATGGAGCCGTCGCCGAGACCGGTCGCCACGGTGGCGCTATCGGGGCTGAAGGTCACGCAGCGCACGGGGCCGGGTTGGGTCCGCATGGCAAGCCCGGCCTGGCCCGACATGGGATCCCAGAGCTTGCATTCGCCGTTGAGCATGGCGCCGCCGCCGCTGACCAGCGTGGCTCCGTTGGGAGAATAAGCGACGCCGAAGATGTGGTGAGTATGGCCGGCGAGCGACAGCCACAGCTGGCCGGTGAAGGCATCCCAGACGCGGACGGTGTTGTCCTCGCCGACGGCGGCTAGACGTTTGCCCGAAGGGGCGAAGGCCACCGACCAGACGGGCGCCGTCGGCCCGGCCAGCTGGGCGATTTCTTGTCCTTTGGCCAGATCCCAGAGGCGCACCGTTTTGTCCTCGCTGGTCGTCGCCAAAACGCGCCGATCGGGGGCGAAGACGACGCAATTGATCGCCGAGCGGTGCCCCGTCAGCGTCGCTTTCAACGTGCCGCTGGCCGCGTCCCAGAGACGTACCGAGCGGTCCCAGCTGGCGGTCGCCAACGTCTGGCCATCGGGCGAATAGGCGACGGAGCGTACCGGCCCCTGATGCCCTTCGAGGACGCCGCGCTCCAGGCCGGTCGCCGGATCCCATAGTTTGGCGGTGCCGTCGCCGCTGCCGGAAACCAAGCTTTTGCCGTCGGGCGAAAAGGCGACGGAAAGCACCTTTCCCGTGTGGCCCGTGAGCGTGGCACGTTCGTGTCCCGTGGCGGCGTGCCACAAGACCAGCGTGCCGTCTCCGCCGCCGGAGGCCAGCGTCTTGCCGTCGGGCGAATAGGCCATCGCGTAGATCCACTGCGTTTGCCAATTGAGAGTAAGCGGCTCGGCCGCCTTGGCGGGCCGAACCGGATTTGGCGGACTCGACATGGACATCGCGCCCCGAGGGGAAAGGTAAGCTCTAGTGCTGCGTCAAAGCCTCGATTTAGGATAGCGGCGTCCCGCACTTCGTCTGAATTCTGGCGAATTCAGCTACTCAGACAACG
>JBBSES010000092.1:0-11829 GCA_038239465.1 Gemmatales bacterium | reverse complement strand
GATTTTGGGGGGGTTGCCGCGCGCGCGCGCGCGCGCCCCCCCCCCCCCACTTGGCCACATAAGCCCCCCCCCCCGGGCGCCCCCCCCCCCCCCCCCGCTCGCCAAGGGTTGTTATTTTACTCGGGGCGCTGACGCGGCCCCGCTCGCCCTAGCGCCGTCGCACCAGCCATACGGCAGCCCCCGTGCCGACGACGCTCAGCATGATGACGGCGACCGGCAGCAGCACGAAACCGAAGCCGAGCGTGGTCAGCTTGTCGGCCGGCAGCGCGTAGGTGGACATTTTCTTCGCCTCGATGCCGAGGACGTTGGGCTTCTCGCGCAACCAGTCGATGCTGCTGGCGATGAAGTCGAAGTTCAGGCGACTGACCCCCTGCGCGAAGATTTCGTTGCTGGCCATCTTGGAGTTCCCCAACACGACCAGGCGCGGCGTATCCTGGCCGGCGCCCGGCATCGGCGGCAAGCCGGGGTGCATCGGCGCCGCCGCCGACTCGACCACGCCCACCGCCAGGGAGGTATTCTGGCTTTCCTGGACGCGGCGGGCCAGTTCGTCGCGGTTGCGGCCCAGGCGACGGTAAAGGTCCTGGAGATCGACGTTCAGCTTCGGCTCGACGAACGAATCTTGGCGCGGACTGTTGATGAGCAAAGATTCGGCGCGCATCCGCGACGGCGCCATGGGCGAGGCGGCGGCGCCGGGCTTGACGGGCCGAGGCGTCACAAGAGTCATCGTCTTGCCCTTGAACGGCGCCACCAGCGGGTTTTGCTCCTGCATGGGGTTAGGCACCGCCTGGATGACGTAAAAGGAATCGGCCGGCCAACTGAAGAGGCGTTCGTTGGGCAGTTCGACGTTATACCGCGTCAACAGCGATTCCAGGCCGGTGCGCGGGTAGCCGGTCGCCGTTTCGTTGTCGATAGTGGTATCGAGCATGACGAGCATCTTGCCGCGGCGGGCCCCCATGTATTGATCGAGGGCCTTGACGGCCGTCTCGGACATAGCCCCCTGTGGCCCGAGGATGATGACGGCACTTGCGTCGGCCGGCACTTCGGCGACTTTCAGCCCGAATTGCAATGGCTTGACCTCGTAGTTGCGTTTCTCCAGGCGCTCGGCGAGGAGGCCGCCGCCGTTGCGGGTATCGCGGGCCTTGATATCCAACTCGCCGTTGCCTTGCGTGAAATAGAGGACGGGCTTCTTGCCCTCCATGAGGAAAGTGAGGGCGCTCATGAGCGCGTCCTCGCCCTTGAAGGCCGGCGGTTGGCCCGGGCGCCCGCCGGCTTCCGCCAGGTCCTCCTGTCGAATGAATTGATATTCCCTGCGTTCGCCGTCGCCGTATTCGATGAGGAGGCCAAAATCCTTCTTCGCGTATTTTTCGCGCAGGTGCTGAAGCTGCAGATCGTCCTGCGCCGACATCTCTTCCCAGCTGATACGGCCGTTCAGTTCCTGCATGTTGGTAAGCATTGTGCGTATGTGATTCTCGAACCCCTGGCTGGTGCGCCGGTCGAGCAGCACGTAGACCTTGACGGGCCGTTCGAGAGTGCGGACGAGATTGGCAGCGCGGTCGCTGACGGTGTAGAGGCCGGTGGCGGTAAAATCGAGCGGCTTGGTGAAGCGTAAGCCGATGTACAAATTCGCGGTCGCCAGGATGAGGAGCAACAGCACGCCGGCAACGACGGCGTTATAGCCATAAACCAGGCGGCGCAGCGAGGCGTTGCTTCGCTCGTCGGCCCGGCCCAATTGCAGGCAGAGGAGCATGATGCCCAGGCCGAGCAGCAATGCGATGGCGACGTAAATGGCGTGGCCGCCGCTCGTCCAGCGAGTGTCGCGCGATACCATCGCGTCGGGGCCGCCGGGCTGCAGCCAGAGAAGGATGTCGTTCCACCAGGAGATGCCGAGCGACACCGCCAGTATCGTGATGAGCAATCCGGTAATGCCGCCGACGATGACGATGAACATGCGCATGCGATCGGCGGCGCCGGCGGCCTCGGGGGGCACCATGGCGGATTGCCAGACGCCGGCCACCACCATGAGGATGGCCAGGAGCAGGTAGAACGTGCCGTCGATCCTCGAGCCGTCGATGAAGCGGCGGATGCCGGCGAAGGCGAGCAAGCCGGCCGCGACCCATAGACCGATGGCCAGCTGTTTACGCCGGGAGGCCAGCGTTTCCAAGGCGGAGACTCGCGGCGACGGTTGCGGATCAGGCATGACACGGTCCTTCGGCGGAAATCCGATGGGCAATCCCTCGTTCCCAAGCTCCGGCTTGGGAACGCAAGCGACGAAGCTCCGGCTTCGTCGCGCGTAAGTCAATGGGCCGCGTCTCTTCGAGCGCGCCTCGAAGCCGGAGCTTCGAGGCTTGCTGTCCCCAGCCGGAGCTTGGGAACGAGAATTAACGAGAATTGGTGCGTCGTCAACTCCACTTGCGCGCTTCCAGCACCTTCGTCGTCAAATACAGCCAGAACGCCGCGACCGAGAAATGGACGATCAAGTCCTTGGGATACAGCCGGCCTTCCAGGCTCGCTTCCCAAATGTTGATGTACGACAGGCTCTCCATGATGACCTTCGGCGTGCCCGTGATGAGCGCGCCGGGACCGGCGGGTTGGCGGGCGACCAGGCCCATGATGAAGAGGATCACTAGGGCCACCGCCGTCAGCACGCCGGCCACCACCTGGTTGCGCGTCAGGCTGGAGATGAATAGGCCCATCGCCAGGAAACTCGATCCCGAGGCGAGCAGCGCTATCGTGAAGCTGATGAGCGGCCGATAGTCGAACGGCTCGCCTCCCTCGATGCGCAGCGCCAGCAGGAACAGGCCGAACGGCAGCCACAACATCACGAAGAAGATCAGGGAGGCGACGAACTTGCTCCAGACGACCGGCGCCTCCTTCACGGGGGCGGTGAACAGCACTTCGAGGCTGGCCGAGCGCCGCTCTTCAGCGAAAAGGCGCATGGTGATAAGCGGCACCACGAGAATCATGGCCAGCACGGGGGCGAAGTCGAAGATGTACAGGCCGATGATCGGTTCGGGCAACGGCTCGCCCATGCTGCCGCGGATGACCATGCCGACGAACTTCCAATACTGAAACGCCGCCAGGCCGGCGAAGCAGAACAGCATGACGTAGGCCATCGGCGAATAAAAGAAGGCCGACAGTTCGCGGCGCGTCAAGACGACGAAGCGCGAGTCGGACACCAGGCCAGCCGCGACAGCGGTATACACAATGCCTACCGCCATGATCAAAATGCCGGCCGATTCGAGGTAGTCGGCGGGCGGCCGCTGGTTGATCCAGCCCCAGCGGAAGAACAGCGTCGGCAGGAACGAATGGCCGAGGGCGACCAGGACCATGAACAGCCCGACGGCGCCTACCGCGACGCCGACGCGGTAGGCGAGGTCGTCGCCGGTGCCGCGCATGGATACGAAGGCCCACAAGTAGGCCAGCCCGAACAGGCTCAGGAGCAGGCCGCCGTGGTTGATGAGAAAGTCGGTGCTGACGTTGTTGCCGATCAACCCCGCCAGTGCGAGAACGACGCCGACGCCGCCGACGGCATAGAGCGTGATATCGTGCCAGGCACGGTCGGTTTCGTGCCGCGCGAACGAGATGAGGAAGAGCAGGCCGAGGATCAAGCTGGCGTAGCCGGCCTGCGGGTAGAACGCCGACTTCGGAGTCGCCGACGGCAACAGCGCGATGCCGACCAGGAGAACCCCGGCGAAGAGCCAGAGGAAGCCGAGGAAGCCGTAGGCCCGGCGTACCTGCAGGTCGCCATCGCTGATGGCGTGGTAGAGCATCATGCCGGTGCCGAGCAGCACGGCGAGGCTGCCCCACATCGGCCCGATCACGTTGCGATAACTGAAGGTGAGGTTGAGGAGCAGCGACAGCGCGCCCAGGAGCAGCAGGAACAGGCCGAGGAAGCCGACCGTGCGGGCGACGCCTGGCTCTTCGGGGCGCATGACCGACGGGGCCGTCTCGCGGAGCGGCTGCCAGCGCTCGCCCTCGGCCGGCGCCTGGGGGTCTGGCTCTTCGGTGATGGCGTTGCTCGACATGGGGATACGTCCTCGGGAAGCCGGTCCATCAAAAGGGGTCGGGCAGGTTACGCGCTTCTCGCTTCGGCGGGAACGATGTTGGCGGGACCGCCGCGCGAAAACGATCCCTGGCTGCGCATGGCCACGTCCATGAAATGATCTTGCAGCTGGCGCTTCCGTATGTCGAGCTTGCGCACGGCCCAGCCATTCTTGCTGACGCGCTCCAGCAGCTTTTCGCGCAGATCCTGGCCCTTTTCGGTGCGCACTTCGTACGAGTGCAGGCCGTCGTCGATCGCCTTGGCCGCCACCGCCTCGACGCCGTCGGTCGAGACCAGGACGTTCTTCACCTGATCGACCGGGCCGCGGATTTCGAGCAGGATTAAGGGGGCGTCGTTCTCCAGTTCCGAGAGCTTCTTATCTAACCCGATGCGCCCGTGATCGATAATGATGACCCGCTGGCAGATTTCTTCCACCTCGAAGAGATAGTGGGAAGAAAACAGGACCGTGTGCTTCGATCCCAACTCGCGGATAGTCTTCAGCGTTTCGCCGATCTGGATCGGATCGAGGCCGGATGTCGGCTCGTCGAGGATCAACAGGTCGGGCTTGTGGACGAGGGCATCGGCGAGGCCGACGCGCTGGCGGTAGCCCTTCGAGAGCGTGCCGAGCAAGCGGCGGCGCACCTCGCGCAGCCGGGCGATTTCGAGGACTTCGTCGATGCGCTTGACGCGCTCCTTGCGATCCACGTCCTTGAGCTTGGCGCGGTAGCTGAGGTACTCCTCGACGCGCATCTCGGGATAGAGCGGCACGCTTTCGGGGAGGAAGCCGATATGCCGGCGGACATCGAGCGACTGGTTCATCACGTCGAAGCCAGCGACGCGGGCGACGCCGCTGGTGGCGGGCAGATAGGTCGTCAGGATGCGCATGGCGGTCGTCTTGCCGGCGCCGTTTTGGCCGAGGAAGCCGACGATCTCGCCCTTGGCGACCTGAAAGCTAATGCGATCGACGGCCAACACGGGGCCGAAATACTTGCTGACGTTCTGGACCTCGATCATCGCGGCACGTCTCGTGGGGTGGCGGAAGCAAGCACGATATGGATCACTTCGCTCGGCCGGACAACTTCATGCTATTACGACCGCCACATCCGACAAGTTCGGCGCGGTCCCGGTCAGCGGAAAGTCATATGTAGGGCGCGGCCGGGGGCAATGCAAGCAAAAAGGCGGGAGTGCGGCGAGGCACCTGGTTGGCACGGGCCGCCAAGCTCAGGGGACAGGATTAAAGACATCAAGAAAAGAGCGTTCTGTCGGAATGCCCATCGCAGCCCGTTTTCATGCAGACCAGAACGCGGCGGGTGATCTCGATGGCCCGAATGTTGATGCCGTGAGGGGCCTTTTGCCCCTGGGAGGGATGGCCTTCTCCCTTCTGGTGGGCATTGCTCGGCCCTTTTTATGCCTTCGCCGCATGGCGAGGCCGCAACGTCTGGGTCGGATCGTGCGCCAAGGCGTACCACAGGCTCGACGACAAGACCTTCCGCGGGCCGCGTACCAGGAACCGCCGCGGGCGATTCGCGCTAACTCGATGCCGGTGGCCTAACGCCTCCCGCTCGCCAAATCGTTATTTGCCCCTCTCGAGGCCGACCCAGACGGACGATCAGCCGCTCCAACAACAAACGCGGCGGCAGCAGGCTCGATCCCTTCAAGCCCAAATCGGTCTCCAGCAACCAATCGTACAAACGACCCGCGCGGCGTCGTCCCAGGTGCCGCAGTTGCTCCTCGCTGCCCTTGACGGCGAACGGCGGCACCCCCACTTCGCGCAGGGCCGCGTCCACCGACTTGCCGTGTTCGCACAGGCGGGCGGCCTGCGCGAGCTTGCGCAATTGCCAGCTGAAAGCGCCGAGGACCGCCAACGGCTCTTGCCCCTGCTCCATCAAGCGGTCGAGGATCGTCAGCGCTTCGTCGATTTTGCCGGCGCCGAGCGCCGCGAAGATCTTGAACGTCTCGGCGGCCTGGCTGCGGCCAACGAGGGCATCCACGTCGGCCACGTCGATGCGCTTCTTGTCGCCAACGTAGACCGCCAGTTTCGTCAACTCCTGATCGAGTTGGCCCATCTCCGGGCCTATTAGCTCCACGAGCAATTGCGCCGCCGGGCTGGTCAGCTGTTTTTCGTGCCGCGACGCCGTCCATTGCACGCACCAGGGCGGCAGCTTGTAGGCGGCCGGCGCCTTGCAGGTAAGGGTCCCCGCCTCGCCGAGCGCCTTGGCCAGGCGCGTGTTGGCGGGCCAGGTCTTTACGTCCAGTACCAGCGTCCCGTTGCCCGCCGGCTTCTCGACGTACTTCTCCAGCAACGCCCGGTAGCGCGTGACGAACGGGTCGGCGTTGTCGATGACCACCAGGCGACGGCTGCCGAGAAACGGCAACGTCTCCAGTTCGTCGCGCACGGACGCGAACTCCGCCCGGTCGCCAGCATAGCTCGCCAGGCCGAACCCATCGTCGTCGCCGCCCAGGACAAGCAGCTTCAGCGCGGCCAGCACTTGGCGCTTGAGGAAATCCTCGTCGCCGGCCAGCGCGTACACCGGCGCTGGTTTGGCTTTGGATGCTCGTTCGAGAAAGGTGAGACTTTCCATGAGAAGACGAAAAGACAAGGAGACAAGGAGCAATTGTATTCTTCTTGTCTCCTTGTCTATTTAGCTCCCGCGGGCGCCACATCCATGATGATCGATTTCGGCTTCGCCAAATCCACCTTGACGAGGCTGGTGGTCTGCGCGGCGCCGATGTTGCCGGCCTTGTCGGCCGCCTCGACCTTGACGTGAAACTGATACGGCACGCCGGGGGGCATGCGCCAGAGGTAGCGGCCATTGTTCTCGACGGGCGCCGGCGTGATCGCGGTCCAGGGGCCTTCTATGTTCTCGGCGTAGGACAGCGTGATCGGCTGCGGGCCGAAGTTCTTGTCGCTGGCGGTCCAGTTGACGGTAAGCGTGCCGGTCGCCGGTCCCTGGCCGACTTCGACGCTAATGGGACGCACGAGGGGCTTGGTCAGGTCCACCTCGACCCACACCTGCGGCGCGTCGCCGGGCTGCGGGGCGCGCTCGCCCAGACCAACGCCGCTGCGGACCAGCAGCGTGAAGCCATAGACGCCTTCGCCATGCACGTCGATGACGAACGGCGGTTGATGGCGCTGGTCTTCGCCGTACTTCTGCCAGCCTCGGCCATCCTGCGTGTACCACAGTTCGACCGTCGAGACGCCCGATGGCCCCACGTCGTCGATCTTGTAATTCAGGCTGATGCGCTTGCTGTTGACGAAGCGCACGGGCGGGCCGCCGGGGTTGGGCTGCGGTTGCGCCACGGGGTTGGGATTGTTCGGATTGACTGGCCCGGCCGCCCCGACCATGACCGTCGCCTTGCCGAGATTGCCGACGCCGTCGGCGATGGTGGCGCGCACTTCGAGCGGCGCGTTGGTCATCGGCGTCCAGTAGACCTGCCCGGCGGCGACCAGGTCGGCGCGAATCGGTGTCCATTGATTGGTGCCGGGCACCTGATACTCGACGCGCAGGCTGTTCGGTTCGAGGTTCTCGTCGCGGGCATCCCACTTGACGCCGACGGACCCATTCTGCGGCGGCAGCGCTTCGAGGGCGATGGTCGGCGCCACGGTATCGACCAGCACGCGAAGACCGGGACGCAGGGCATCGTCGGTGGCCGGGTACGACTTTCCCTGCGTGTCCACGGTGCGGACGGCGAACCAAAAGAAGCCGTCTTGCGGGGCGGTGAATTGCGGAAAATAGCCCTGTTCCGGGGAGGCGGTGGCGGTCACGGTCCAGCGCAGGCCGCGATCCGTGGAGACCAGCAGCTGTACCTCGCGCAACCGGCGTTCGTTGGGCAATGTCGTGAACGGAATGCGGAAACTGCGTTCCTTCGACGGCGTGACCTTGGTTTCCTCGGGGGCCTGTCCACGGCCGACCGAGGGAAGCGAGAGCAAGATTAGCAGACCAAAGGACAGGGGAACGAGCAGCCGCCGGGCGACGGTGTGGAAACCAGGAACCGAGCCGGAAGTGCGAGCGAACATGGGGTGCATACCTTGTGCTAGTGCTCTACCGCCGCCGATCGGCCACCTCGGGCTGGGGTCAGTTTCGTCCTTTGATGCGCGTGGCGATCCCGGCCACGCACCAATACACCTCATGAGCGCGGGCGGCCAGGCGCTGGTTCGCCGTGCCGAGCAGGTCGCCGAAGCGCCGCGCCAGGGCGTTGGCCGGCATCAGGCCGCAGCCCACCTCGCTGCTGACGACGATCACCGGGGCGCCCGCGTGGTCCAGCGCCGCCATCAGTTCGTCCACCTCGCGGGCGATCGCTTCATCCGTTTCAACCAGCAAGTTCGTCAACCACAGCGACAGACACTCTAGCAACAGCGAGCCCTCGGCGTGCCCGGCGATGACTTCGGCGATTCGCGATGGCTCCTCGACGGTGCGCCAGGTCGCCGGCCGCCGGCTTCGATGCGCCTCGATGCGCTGCCGCATCCCCTCGTCGCCCGCTTGAGCCGTCGCCAGGTAAATCACCGGCGGCGCCATTCCGGCGAGGCACTCCGCATGGGCGCTCTTGCCCGAGCGCACGCCGCCGAGGACCAGAGTCAGGCCTCGTCGCGTGCCGTCAGCTAGTCCGTCATCTTCTTTCATTCGTGCGGACAAGCGGGGGGACTTGAGGGAACCGGGGCACTTTCGCCGCGCCGCGACCCGTGAAGTCGCGGCGCGACGAATAAAGCGTCAACGCCGCGCGTGCTTGGCGCGGATGTGCGTCTTGACCACCGGCGCCTCTTCCTTTTCGAGCGCTTCTTCCACGGGCAGCGCTTCGAGCGAAGGAACGGTTCGAGGTTGACGACGCAAGCGATCGATGAGCGCCCGCATGGTTTCGCCGGGCACGAAAGCCAGGACCATGGTCGCCATCAGGAGGCTAAAGATGACCAAGCCCAGGAAGATGGCGATGGCCGTGTGCAGCATGAACGAGCAGATAACGTAGGGCAGCCGCAACCGGCGATTCCACACCAGGAACGGCAACGACAGTTCCAGTGCCAGCGTGAAATAGGTGCCTCCGGCCATGAAGAATTCCCAGACGAGGCGGTTGGCGCACAGGGCTTGCAGCAGGGAATGGTAGTACCCATAGCGCAGCGGCGAGAATTCGTAGTTGGCCATCGTGTAGTAAATGGCGTTGCCGTTCCACCACCAGCCGCCCAGCAGCTTGGATGTGCCGGCCGAGAAGTAGATGATGCAGAAATGGATTTGTAGCATTCGTTGCGCGAAGTTGGCCGATACCATCGGCGGCGCCGGCGTCCATTCCGGGTCGGGCCGGCCGGCGCGACGTGCTTGCCGGACGGCCCACCAGTGGGCGATCCAACGATCGACCGACAGGGCCGCGCCGCTGGGGCCGATCATGAGATACAGCAGCAGGATGTTCATCATCGTGTCGCCGCCGAAGAGGGTGTTCGGGGCACGCTGCAGGTAGCTCAGCGCCGCCAGCCAGGCCAGCACCGAGGTGACGCGCGTGCAAAAGCCGACGGCGAACATGACGAAGATCAGCACGACGACGATATGGGCGACGATCATCCAGGCCCGGTCGGTGACGTGATACCAGAGGGACCAATGGAAGCCGCCGCGCGGAGTCGTGCGCGGGTCGAAGCTCCATTCCTTCATGTAGTCGATGACGCGTGCGCGTTCGGCCTTGTCCTTCGGCAAATCTCTGATGAAGTTGGCAACGAGAGTACGGCCGCGCGGCGCCAAACCCAGAGTTTCCGGCGGGAAGCCAGCCAGGTAGGTGCGCGGCGCGAAGGTCCATTCGCCCCAATCGACGTCGGGCGGCAGCGTCGGTTGCCGCAAGAGAGCGAGGAGCCGCTCGCGCTCGGCCGGCGTCTCGGGAAACGCGGCCAGGCCATCGAGGACGTTGGCGCGCTGCTCGGGCGACAGGCCATCGAGCGGCAAAGCGGGCATGGTCGGATACCAACCCGTCGTGGCTCCGGGCCGCGGCATCTCCAGCCGTTGCTTGTCGGCGTAGCGCAGGCTCATCCAGGCGTCGGGGCCGAAAAATTCGTAGAGGTCGTAGGTGTAGGCCAGGTGCGTGTACAGGGCCAGGATGCCGGCGAACAGACGGATGAGGCCAAGCGTCGTCGGGTCGGCCGGCTGAAACCAGAAGCGCTCGATAGCCTTGCCCACGCGGACCAGGGGATTCGCGGACACGTCGTTGGTGAAGTGCATACTTATTGCCCTTCCTTCTTCGCGGTGGCCGTCGGCAGTTTGCGGTGGACTTCCAGGCAATCGATCACGTCGAAGTCGATTAATTCCACGTTCAGCGGCCCCGTGGTGGCGATGGGGTTAGGCTGCTCCCCCTTCGGCCAGGGGAAGATGGGGATGAGCCAGTAGAGCAGCGGGTCGGCCGGATCCTTCAACTCCCCCTCGGGCGTGAATTCGCCCTGATAATAGGGCAAATAGGTCCAGGGATCGTTCGGCTTCAACTTGTCGCTCGCCATCTGCTTCGGCTCCAGCAGATTATGCACCACGCGATAGACCTTGATGCCGGTTACGGCGGCGGCCGGATTGTCCGGGTTTGGATTGTTGCGGGCGACGTAGCGGGCGTACTCGCCGATCAACTGTTGCGCCATTGGGAAGGGCGGCTGATACTGCATTTCGATGGGATATTCTGGATGCTTGTGGATGCCGGTCTTGAGGCCCTTGTCCAGGCGGGCGCGTTTCAATTCGTCCGGGATGAAGCCGCCGCGATTGATCTGGTTGACGCTCTCGGCGATCGACAGGCGGCGCGTGAACTCCTGCGCCGCCGGGTCGGGGGCGTGGTCCGAGCGCGTCGGCAACTTGAGCCAGCGGGTGCTGCCGTCGGCGTATTCGATGTGGAACCAGAGCAGCGTCGGCGGCCCCGGTTCCGGCGAATAGAAGCGATAGGCGTTGTTCAGAAAGGCGAAATCCAGGTACGGCGCCCAGAGGTCGTGAATCCGCATGGCGACGTAGGACTGCTCGCGGTTGCCTACCGGCACCGACATGACCGCGCTGAGTATACCGACGAAATGCAGCATCGCCAGCAGCGCGACGACGGTCCGGCAGGCCGCCGAACCGGCGAAGCGGCCGCGGTCGGCGATATCCTGCTCCGACAAGTGCCGGTCACCGGGAAAGAGGAAGTAATACCCCGTGAAGAGGCCCTCGCCGATCGCGGGAAGCGACACCAGAAAGGCGGCGAACAGGGCGACGCCAGTGAACACGAACATGACCAGGCGGGCGCTGTCCCAGGCCGGCTCCATGCCGAACGCGATTAGCACGGACGCTAGCGCGGCGCCGAGCAAGACGAGAACGTCTTTCGGCCGCACGGCGACGGCGCCGCCCGCGAGCAAGCCGGCCGCCGCGACAAGGAGGACGCGGACGAAGGCCCAGAAGCCGCCCGTCAGCGCGAAGCCGCCGAGATCGAGGCCGGTGACGCGGTACACCCAGAGCGGCAGGGCGAAGACGCCGACCAGCAGGGCCGCGGCGCCGAGGCTGGCCAGTAGCAGCGGTCGGGGGTTGCGGATCGGCCAGCCCGTCCGGTCGGGACCGGCTTCGTCCTCGATGGCCATTGGCGAACACTCCTCGGAGGAACGGCGAAGTCAAGGATGTGCGGGAAGCGGAGCGCGAGCGTTAAGCTCTAACGAAAAGGATACCCGATCACGCTGGGCAATTTACGGAGATTGGCCGAGTTTGGTCAAGGCCAAGGGGGCAGCCGGAACCGACTGAATGGGAGATGCCGTCGGTGCTAGTGCAGCGTCAAAGCCTCGATTTAGGGTAGAGGCGTCCCGCACCTCGTCTGAATTC
>JBBSES010000091.1:0-11945 GCA_038239465.1 Gemmatales bacterium | reverse complement strand
GCATGGGCGGCATCAGCGAAGCCATCGCGGCGGCGGCCCGACAGCGCGGCGTCGAAATCCGCACCGGGGCCGATGTGGCGCGCATCAAGGTGCAAGCCGGCCGCGTTACGGGAGTGGCCCTCGCCGACGGCACCGAGTTCGACGCCCCGCGCGTCGCCTCCAACGCCGACGCCAACGTCACCTTCCTGCGCCTCATGGACCCCAAGGATTTGCCCGCGGAATTCGTCGCAAGCATCAAGGGGATCGACTACGCCAGCGCCTCGCTCAAGATCAACGTCGCCCTCAGCGAAGTGCCCAATTTCACGGCGCTGCCCGGCAACCAGGTCGGCCCGCAACATCGCGGCACCATTCACATTTGTCCGACGCTGGACTACATGGAGCGCGCCTACGACGACGCCAAGTATGGCCAACCATCGCAATCGCCCGTGCTCGAATGCACCCTGCCCACGAGCGCCGACGACACCATCGCGCCGCCGGGCAAGCACATCATGTCGATGTTCGTGCAATACGCTCCGTACCAGCTGCGGGACGCCAACTGGGACAATATCAAGGACCGCTTCGCCGACCGCTGCTTCGATATCCTGGAGCAGTACGCGCCGAACTTCCGCAGGTCGGTCATCGACCGGCAAATCCTGACGCCGCTCGACCTCGAACGCCGTTTCGGTCTGACGGGCGGCAACATCTTTCAGGGCGCGATGACGCTGGGGCAACTCTTCTTCCTGCGGCCGTCCGCGGGGTATGCCGACTATCGCACGCCGGTGCGCGGCCTGTACCTTTGCGGCGCCGCGGCTCATCCCGGCGGCGGCGTCATGGGGGCGTGCGGGTATAACGCTTATCGGGAAATCGTGAAGGATCGGGCGAACTGAACCTTATTCCATTGCCCAGCCGGGGAGGGGAGCCAGAAGGAAGATGTGGCATCGGCGGCGGTTGTCATCTAAACGCCCCAATCGTAGGGAATCTCGCCGGAAAAGCGGTCGATGGCGATCCCCTCGTTGACTTCGTGGGACTTATCGGGGCAGTTGCACAACAGGGCGGTACGCTCGCCGACGCACTGAAAGCCGTAGACCACGCCCACGGGAATGCTGACGAGAACGTAATTCCATTCGCCGATGCACAACTCTTGCAGTTGGCCGCGCGTGGGGGAATCGGGGCGCCGGTCGTACAGGACCAGTTTCACCATGCCCACGGGGACGGCGTAGTTTTGGGTTTGCCGGGTGTGCTGGTGCCAGGCCTTGATGACCCCGGGATAGGTCGAGGAAAAATAGCATTCGCCGAACGCGGTGAAGTGTTCCGCGTCGGCGCGGAGCATGTGCATGATCTTGCCGCGCGCGTCGCAGATTTGGCGGAGCGGCACGACGAGTACGCCGTCGATCATGGCCCGATCTCTCCCCTGCCAAGACGATTACACGGTTCGCGCGTTGACGTAGGCCTCGATGTCCGCCGCGCAGGCATCGCGCATCTTCTTGTCGCCCTTATAAAAGCGCTTGTACCAGCGGGCCGTGTGTTCGACGGCCTGGCGCACGCTCCAGCGCGGTGTCCAGCCGAGATTCCACACCGATTTGTCGATGCACAGGCGGAGAATTTGCGCCTCGTGCGGCTGCTGCTGGCTGCTCACGTCCTGCCAGCTGCCGGCGCCCCAGGCCGCGATGAATTCCTCGACCAATTTGCCGACCGGCACCTCCTCGCCGAGCAAGGGGCCGAAATTCCACGGGCTGCACCAGTGCGGATCGTCGGAGGACAACAACCGCGCGGCCAGGGAGAGATAGCCGCTGAGCGGTTCGAGAACGTGTTCCCAGGGCCGCACGGAATGGGGGCTGCGTACCTGCACCGGCTGGCCGGCCGCGATGGCGCGGGCCACGTCCACGACGATGCGGTCGCGCGACCAGTCGCCGCCGCCGATGACGTTGCCAGCGCGCGTCGAGGCCAGCTTGACGCCGTGTTCGCTCAGCTTCTCCGGGTTGAAGAAGGAACGCCGATAGGCCGAGATGATCAGTTCCGCGCAGCCCTTGCTGGCCGAGTATGGATCGTAGCCGCCCAGGGTATCGACCTCGCGGTAGCCCCAGACTTGCTCGACGTTCTCGTAGCATTTATCGCTGGTGATGCTGACGACGACGCACGGTTTTTTGAGGGCGCGGACGGCGTCGAGCAGGCTGGCCGTACCGATGGCGTTGAACTCGAAGGTCTGCCGCGGCTCCTTGTAGCTGACGCGGACGATGGGTTGGGCCGCCAGATGAAAAACGACCTCCGGCGTCGCCTCGCGCATGGCCCTGGCGAGCGTCGGCGCATCGCGGATATCGGCCTCGTGATGGCTCTGTAAAAGTTGCCGGACTTGCGAAACTTCGAAATTGCTCGGGTCGGTATTGAAAGATTGCAAGTTAGTGGCGGTTCCCAAGACGGGCCACGCGGTCATGCAGGTGGCTTTCCGCAACATCGCGGGGCTGTATCAGGACTCTTTGAAGGAGCATCCCATACCGTCGTAATTCGCTTTACGGCGCTTTCGTCAAGCTTTCCAACAATCGTTGCCTTTGCGTGCCATTCTCCATCGCTAGTCGCCCGGCGCGGAAGATGCCCCGAGCTTCCAACCAAGCCGCGAACTCTGGGGCGGGGCATAGGTTGAACAATTGCCGCGCCGTAGCGGCGTCGTGGAAGCTGGTCGATTGATAATTGAGCATCACGTCGTCGGCGCAGGGGACGCCCATGAAGTAGTTGCAGCCGGCCGCGGTCAGCAGAAGCATGAGGTTATCCGCCGAGTTCTGGTCGGCGGCGGCGTGGTTGGTGTAGCACACGTCGCAGCCCATGGGGAGGCCGAGGAGCTTGCCCATGAAGTGGTCTTCCAACCCGGCGCGGACGATCTGCCTTTCGTCGTACAGGTATTCCGGGCCGATGAAGCCGACGACGCTGTTGACGAGGAACGGCCGCAGCGTCCGCGCCACGCCGTAAGCACGGGCTTCGAGTGTTAGCTGATCGACGCCGTGGTGGGCGTCGGCCGATAGGGCGCTGCCTTGCCCCGTCTCGAAATACATCACGTCGTCGCCGACCCAGGGCACATCGCGGCCGCGATGGTGTTCCAAAACGCGCGCCCGGCCTTCGCGCAACAATTCCAGGGTGACGCCAAAGCTGGCGTTGGCGGCCTGCGTGCCGGCGATCGACTGGAAGAGCAAATCGACCGGAGCGCCCCGTTCGAGGCACTGGAGCTGCGTGGTGACATGCGCCAGACAGCAAGCCTGAGTCGGCGCCTCGCAAGCCGTGATAAAGCGGTCGAGGCCGTGGAGGATCGCGGAGACGGTATCGACGGAATCGGTGGCCGGATTGACGCCGATGACCGCGTCGCCGCAGCCGAAAAGCAGGCCGTCGATGGTGGCCAGCAAGATGCCGCCCAGGTCGTCGGTCGGGTGATTGGGTTGCAGGCGGATGCCCAGCACGCCTCGCTTGCCCATCGTGTTGCGGCACTTCGTCACGTTGCGAATTTTACTGGCGACGTAGACGAGGTCCTTGTTGCCCATCAGCTTGGCCACGGCGGCGGCCACCTCGGGCGTGATGGCTCGGCCGACGCCGCGCAACTCCTCCTCGCCGAGCGCGTCGTCGAGCAAGTGTTCGCGGAACTGGCCGACGGTCATCGACGCCAAGGACCGGAAAGCATCGGCGTCAAAGGTGTCGAGCAGGAGGCGGCTAACGTCGTCGGCATCGGGATCGATGAGCGGCCGGGCAACGATGTCGGCCAGCGGCATGTCGGCCAGCACCAGTTTGGCGGCGACGCGCTCGCGCTCCGTGCCGGCGGCGATGCCGGCGAGGCGGTCGCCCGACTTCTCCTCGTTGGCCTTGGCGAAGACCTCGCGCAAGTCGGCGAAGGTAAAGCGCTGGCCGCGGATGACGTGGTGATACGGCATATTTTGGACTACCGAGGTATAATTGTGCGCTGGCGTGGTCGAGTTTACCGGATAGAAGTACGCTGGCGAGCGGGGCCGCGTCGGCGCCCCGAGTGTCGCAGGGCGCATACTCCCCTCCCGTGAAGGAATTCGGTGATGAGTGATACGACGATCTCCCCGCCGTTCGAGGTCACGCCGCCTTCAGTCGAAGTGCCGAAGGGCCAACGAGAGTACCAAGCGTTTCTCCGGTTGCTGCCCCAGCTGCGGGGAACTCATTTCGGCAAGTACGTGGCCATCCACGAAGGCAACGTGGTGGACTGCGACACGGACGATATCTCCCTGATCGTGCGCGTTCACGCCCGCGTTGGCTACATGCCCATCCACGTCGGTTTGGTGGACGATCACCTCGCCGTTGAGCGCATTCCGCATTACCGGCCGTATCCCGCGAAAGAATCTTCATGATTCGCTACCGCTACGCCCAACACGTCAGCCCGCCGGCACCGTTTATTCACGTCGCGGTGCGCTGTCCCAGCACGGCCCAAGAAGCCGTCAATTTGCCGGCACAGATCGACACCGGGGCCGATCGCACGGTGCTTCCGACGGCCCTCATAGCAAGTGTGGGACTTGTCGAGGACGGCAGGTTGACGTTCCAGGGCTTTGCGGGCGACATCGTCGAGTTGCCGATCTTTCTCGTCGAAGTGCGAATGCACGATTTGCCCTCAGTTCGATTGCGAGCCGTAGGTGGTCCCAGCGAACCGCATATCTTGTTAGGCCGCGACCTGCTGAATTTGCATCGCCTCCGGCTCGACGGGCGTCAACTCGCTCTTGAGATCGAAGACTAAAATCGCGCGACTACGCCAGCCCCCTTGCCGCGCGGGTATTCTCAAATTGTCGCAACGAACTCCGACCTTTTATCTGTGGCACAACCCCCGCCGAACGACTAAATTGATAGCTGGCCTACCTACTTTCCCGCGGACACCTTACCCCCCGCACCGCCTTGACCCGCCGCGGCTGCCGTCCGGAGTGGACCGTGAAGTACCGTCTCCCCCTGCTTTTCGTGCTATGCGCGCTCCCCTGTCCCGCCCGTGCCGGCGATTGGCCCATGTGGCGCCGCGACGCCGGGCACTCCGGCAGCGGCGGCGACCAACTGGCGCCCAAGCTGTATTTGCAGTGGACGCGCGAGTATCCCCGGCAAAAGACCGGCTGGCTCGATCAGCCGATGATGGTCCACGATCGCGGGCCGGAACCGGTCGTTTTGGGCACGACGCTCTTTCTCCCTTCCGCGCGCAACGACACCCTCACCGCCATCGATACGCGCACGGGGGCCGAGCAATGGGTGTTCCACGCTGACGGGCCGATCCGCTTCGCGCCGGTCGCCTGGGAAGATCGCGTCTACGTCACCAGTGACGACGGCTATCTCTATTGCATCGACGCGGCCAGTGGCAAAGCGATCTGGAAGTTTCGCGGCGGCCCCGCCGACCGGCGCATCCTCGGCAATAGCCGCCTGGTTTCCACCTGGCCGGCGCGCGGCGCCCCCGTCATCGCCGACGGTACAGTCTACTTCGCCGCCAGCATCTGGCCCTTCATGGGCGTCTTCCTGCACGCCGTCGATGCCCGTTCGGGAAACGTCGTCTGGACCAACGACGGCGACGGTTCGCTGTACATGAAGCAGCCGCACAACGCCGACTCGTTCGCCGGCGTGGCCCCTCAAGGGACGCTGGCCGTTGCCGGCGACAAGCTCCTCGTCCCCGGCGGCCGCTCCTGCCCGGCCTGCTACGACCGCAAGACCGGCAAACTGCTGCACTATAAATTGGCCGAAAACTCCAAGCTGGGCGGCGGCCCCGACGTGGTCGTCGTCGGCCAACTCGTCTTCAATGGCGGCGCCGTCTTCGAGCGCGACACCGGCGCCCACCTGGGCACGTTCTGCAAACAGCTGGCCATCGCCGACGACTACGCCATCGGCTTCCACAACGCCAAGCTGCGCGTCATCGACCTGAAGAAGTCCAAGCTGGAAAAGATGGAAAGCCTCGGGCCGCGCGGCGTCAAGGTGGCGAGATACAAGTGGACGCCGCACGAGGTCGGCACCTTCGACGGCCCGAAAGTCGTGGAGTCAATGGCCCGCGTCGGCTTCCGCCTCTACGTCGGCAGCCCCGGCAACATCAGCTGCATCGAGTTGCCCTTGGTCAAAGGGATCACGCCCGCGACTTCCTGGCAAGCGGGCATCGAAGGGACGCCCGTCACGCTCCTCGGTGCCGACGACCGTCTCTTCGCCGTCACGCAGGAAGGGCGCCTCTACTGCTTCGGCCCGGACAGGGCCGAGGCGAAGACGCATCGCCTCAAGACTCCCATGCCGACCCCCGCCGACGACTGGACGACGCGGGCCAAGACCATCCTCGACACGACGAAGGTCCGCGATAGCTACTGCGTCGCCTGGGGCGTCGGCAGCGGCCGCCTCGTTAGCGAAGTGATCCGCCAAAGCCGCTTGCACGTCATCGTCGTCGAACGCGATCTCGAAAAAGTGCAGCGTTTCCGCGAACGGCTCATCGCCGAAGGATTGTACGGCGAGCGCGTGGCCGTCCACCACGGCGATCCCGCGACTTTCGCGCTGCCGCCCTACCTGGCGAGCTTGATGATCGCGGAGGAGGTCGAGGGAGGACGCGAATTCGTCGGCAAGGCGTTCGAGGTGCTGCGGCCCTATGGCGGCGTCGCCTGTCTGCCCTTCGCCGACAAGCGGCGCGACGCCTTCATCAAAGAAGTAGACGACGCCAAGTTGCCCGGCGCCCGAGTGCGCGAGGCCGGCGACTATGTTCTCTGGTTCCGCGACGGCCCCCTGCCCGGCACCGCCAACTGGACGCACGAACATGGCGACTCCGCCAACACGCGGGTATCGCGCGATCAAACGGTGATGGCGCCGCTGGGCGTCCTCTGGTTCGGCGGCTCGTCCAACGTCGGCATCTTGCCGCGCCACGGGCACGGGCCGCAGCCGCAGGTGATCGATGGCCGGCTCATCATCGAGGGTGTGGACATGCTCCGCGCCGTGGACATCTACACCGGCCGCGTCCTCTGGGAAGCCAACCTGCCCGGCCTCGGCAAAGGCTACAACGTCCTGCCGCATCAGCCCGGCGCCAACGCCACCGGCACCAATTACGTCTGCACGCCCGACGCCATCTACGTCGTCCACGAGAAGACCTGCCTCCGCCTCGACCCGGCCACCGGCCGGCGCCTCGGCGAATTCCGCATGCCGAAGGCGCCGGGCAAGGGCACGCCCTACTGGGGCTATCTCAACATTCACGAAGATTTTCTCATCGGCGGCGCCGACCCGCTGATGGTCGATCCCAAGGAAGACGCCCTCCCCCGCCAGCTGCAATTGTGGGATGTCGAAAAGCAGCAATTGCGCGTCACCCTGGAAGGGCACACCGAGTACGTCAGCCAGGTCGCTTTCTCGCCTGACGGCAAGCTGCTGGCGACGGCCAGCGGCGATAAGACGGTGCGCCTCTGGGACGTGGCCACCGGCAAATCGAAAGCCGTCCTCAACGGCCACGAGAAGCGCGTCATTTGCGTCGCCTTTTCGCCGGACGGCCTCACGCTCGCCAGCGGTTCCGACGACTTGACCGTCCGCCTCTGGGACCTCGGCAAACCGGCTAAGCCGACCGCCACCCTCAAGGGCCATGCCGAGCCGATCCTGCACGTCGCCTTTTCCCCCGATGGCAAGACCCTGGTCAGCGGCTCGGGCGACGGCAACGTCCGCCTCTGGGAAACCGACACGCAGCGCCTGCACGCGACCTTCGAGGACCTGGTCGATGACGTGACTTGCCTCGCCTTCTCCCCCGACGGCAAGACGTTGGCTGCCGGCGCCGCGGACGGCGTGGTCAAGCTGTGGGACGTGGCCAGCGCCCAGGTGCGCGCCACGCTCGACAAGCATCACCGCGCCGACATCACCGGCATCGCCTTCTCGCGCGATAGCCTGCAAATCGCCACCGGCAGCAAGGACCGCACGGTGCAGGTCTGGCAGGCCAACAACGGCAATCACATCGCCGCCCTCGAACCGCACACGGCCATCGTCACCTGCGTGACCTTCGGACCCGACGGCAAAACCGTGGCTGCCGGCACCGGCGACGCCAGCGTGAAACTATGGGACGTCGCCGGCCGCAAACTGATCGGCAACCTGAAGGGTCAGCCCGGCGCCGCGCGCTCGGTCGCCTTTTCGCCCGACGGCAAGACCCTCGCCCTGGGCGGCACGGAAGTATGGAGCAAGACGCCCAACGAGAACCTGTCCACTAGCAAGCAACTGGTCGTCATGGAGCGTAAAACGGGCAAGGTACTGTGGACGGCCGACGCCCGCGCCGGCGGCTTCCGCCACAACGCCCTCTGCCTCGGCGGCGGCCGGCTCTTCGCCATCGACCGCTACTCCGGCGGCGAACTGGCGCGCATGAAACGCCGCGGCCAGACGCCTGCATCGAAAGCGCGCCTCGTCTGCTTCGACCTGCAAACCGGCGAGGAACTCTGGAGCAGCGACGACGAAGTCTTCGGCACCTGGCTCAGCTACTCCGCCAAGCACGACGTTCTGGTCGAAGCCGGACGCACGGCGCGCGACACCCTCAGCGACGAGCCGAAAGGCGTGCGCGCCTTCGACGCCCTGGCCGGCAAGGTCCACTGGTTCAACAAAACGTACACCGGCCCCGCCATGTTGCACGGCGACATGGTCCTGCAGGGGCAAGGCGCCTGCGATTTGCTGACCGGCAAGCCGAAGATGCGCGCCGATCCCGTGACGGGCCAGCCGGTGGAATGGACCTGGACGCGCGACTACGGCTGCAACACGCCGGCCGCCTCCGAACATTTGCTCACCTTCCGCTCCGGCGCCGCGGGCTACTTCGATCTGGCCCACGACGGCGGCACCGGCAACTTCGGCGGCTTTCGCTCTAGCTGCACCAACAACCTCATCGTCGCCGGCGGCCTGCTCAACGCCCCCGACTACACGCGCAATTGCACCTGCAGTTATCAGAACCAAACGTCGTTGGCCCTGGTGCCGATGGCCGAGGTGGAGATTTGGACCAAGTTCCCCATCGGAAAGGCCAAGCAAGCATCGGTCCTCGATCAGTTCAAGTTCCTCTTCAGCGCCGAAGCCCCGAAGGGCCCCCAGGCCGTCCGCCACATCGGCTTGAACCTCGGCGCCCCCGGCCATCGCCGTGCCCCCGACGGCCGGTTCTGGCTCAACGAATACGACCACATGCAAGTCAAGTACGACCAGTTCGGCCCGTATAACTACCATTCGTCGCGCTTTACGGGACCGGCCGGCACGTTGCCCTGGGTGGCGTCGTCCGGCTACCGCGGCATCACGTCGCTGGAACTGGCGATGAAGCCCGAAGGCGACGGCGAAACGTACACCGTGCGCCTGCACTTCGCCGACCCGGACAACGACAAACCGGGCCAGCGCGTCTTCGGCGTTAGCCTTCAAGGGGATTCGGCGTTAAGCGATTTCGACGTGGCCAAGGAAGCGAGCGGCCGCTATCGTGCCATCGTCAAGGAGTTTAAGGGTGTCCGCGTGAAGGACAAACTAACAATACACTTCACGCCGACGGGCGGGGAAATGACGGCGGCGAATGCGCCCTTGCTGTGCGGTGTGGAAGTGGTGCGCGAGGGAGAATAGCCACGTAGGGTGCGTCAAGCGTACTCGCGCGGACGCACCGCGGCCTCCGGAGAGCTAATCATGCAAGGCCTGGAAATCGAAGCGGTATACGAACGCGGCATCTTGAAGCTGCCGCGCGAATTGCCCCTCGAAGAGGGAGCAACCGTCCACCTTACCATTCACCCGCCGGGCCGGGCCGGCGTCATTAAACTCGTCCGCATTCCGTGGACTGGCACGCACGACGAACTCGAACGCATGCTCGACGAATTGGCGTATGGGCCTGAGTCCACGGAGGACCCATGACCTTCGCCGACGTTCCACAAGGCACGCCGCTTTTTCTCGACGCCAATCCGTTCATTTACTATTTCACCGCCGATCCCGCCTTTGGCCCGGGCTGCGCCCAATTGCTCCATCGGATCGAGCTTCAGGAGGTTCGGGCGTATACCTCCGCGCACGTTCTCGGCGAAGTGGTTCACGCCTTGATGATTTTCGAGGCTCGTCAACTCTTTGGTTGGGCCGCGACCGGCATTACACGCCGGCTCAAACGTCGCTCGGCCGACGTGCGAAGGCTCGCTCGCTATCGACACGCTCTGGATGAAATCCATCTTCTTGGGATCATCCGACTTCCCGTAACAGGCCCATTATTGTCCCTGGCCGGCGATATTATTCGTCAATTTGGCTTGCTCCAGCACGATGCTTCCGTTGTCGCCGTCATGCAGCGCCACGGCCTGTCTCATCTCGCTAGCCACGACGCCGACTTTGACCGCGTGTCAGGACTTATCCGCTATGCCCCGATATAAAAGTCCCTGCCAGAGGAAGGGGCATGGCTCCGCGATAGTTGGCTCACGCTCGACCCACTTTACTCGGCTTCGTTTACTGTCTCAGCCAATAATTCGCTCAAAAGCGAACCCTCTCGTCCGTCCCCTCTCAGAAAACGCATTGCCTTTCAGGGCGGTGAGCAAAAGTCGTTCCGCCGCTTCACTCTTTGGAGGTCAAAATGCGCGAAACGATACTTTCGCCGGTCACGATTGGCAAGGTGGAAGGCACCACGCTCGTGGCCGAGGGCAAGGCGGCCGCCCTGAAGCCGACGGCGGTCTATCTGCCGCCCAACCACAAGGCCAAAGCCAAGGTCAACGTTATCCTCTGGCTGCACGGCTACTACGTCAGCGGCGTGAGTGATTTATTGGCGCCGGCCGCGGCCAAGAATTCCACCAATCTCCGCGAGAGCGTTCGCGCCGCCGGCAAGGATTTCGTCCTCATCGCCCCCTGGCTCGGGTATCAGGACCACGCAGGCCAGGGGACCCTGACCTGGGGAGAACAGGGCAAGGGAAATGGCGTGCAAGCCTTTCTCGAAGACACCCTCGCGGCGCTGGCTCGCTATCAGGAAGACCCGATATCGAAGGTTGGCCGCGTGGCCGGCGGGGTCGTCGGCGCTCTCCCCGAGGTGGCGGCCACGGCGCTTGACGTCGTCCGTCATGCCCCCAAGAAAACGGTGCAGCACGACGTCGCCGTCCTCAAGCAAAACTGGCCCGCGGTGCCGACGCTCGAAATCGACAACCTCATCATCGCCAGCCATTCGGCCGGCGGCGGCTTGATGCGGCAAGCCGCCGGCGCCCTGGGCACGCTGAAGCCAAAACTGAAACAATGCTGGGGCTTCGATTGCCTCTATGGCTCGGGGCGAACTTGGGCACGCTGGGCCGCCGACGAGGGGGCCGACCTCTATTTCTACTACGGCACGGGCACGCAGCCGGCGGCCTTCGGGGACGTGCTCGGCTTCTGGAAAGAAATCTACGGCACGCCGAAGGCGCCGAAATCGGGGCCGCTGACCAAGCGCGTGCGCCTGGCGCCGGCCGTCAATGGCACCGGGGTGGAGATCGACGCGGTAGCCTTCCAGTCGATGGACGAGATCAAAAACAAGGCAACGCCCGGCACGCGCTACGAGATCGTTCGCCAGGCGACCGACCCTTTCATCGACAACGAGACGCGCTACTGGAACGACATCCTACCCAGTCTTAAGGGCCACTTCGCCACCGTGACCGATTTGTTAAAGCCGCGTATCGAACAGAGCGGAATCTGAGGACTTTCCGTTCGTTCCTGTGATAAACTAACACGTATGTTAGAGGTCAGCGGACTTACCATCAGCGCCGGCGCCTTCCGCTTGAGCGACATCGGCTTCCAGATCCCCGCCGGCGCTTATGGCGTCCTGATGGGCAAGACCGGCTCGGGCAAAACAACCATCCTCGAAGCGCTGTGCGGGCTGCGTCCGGTGGCGGGCGGCCGCATCCTCTTGAATGGCCGCGACGTGACTTCCCGCCGAGCGGCCGAGCGCGGCATTGGCTACGTGCCGCAAGATGGCGCCCTATTTCCCACCATGACGGTGCGCGATCATCTGGAGTTCGCGCCGCGTATCCGCCGCTGGCCGGTGCCAGATATTCGCCAGCGCGTTGAGGAAG
>JBBSES010000090.1:0-11974 GCA_038239465.1 Gemmatales bacterium | reverse complement strand
GGACGACGGCGCGGCGATCGCGGGGTTGATGGCGTAAAGTTCAACGCGCGATGCGTTCCCGTTGTCTGGGGGATAACCACCGTGAGCCGAGTTCTATTCGCGGGCCTTACGTGTCTGCTGGCGGCGTCCGTGCCGTCAGTGGAACCATCCGACGAAGGCGCGCTCGAAAGGAAGGCCAAGCCGATCCTGGCGGCCAGTGGATGGGCGGTTCAGTCCGAGAGCTATGGAAGCGGCCCAGGCGAGGGCGTGCGGATCGTGAAATCCTCGGATGCCGTGTGGAGCGGCGATTACGAGTGAGTATTCGGCAAATCGACGGCTGCCTTCAACGTGTTGTACAGCGATGGCGGACACCACCAAGACGTGTTCGCATACACGTTCGACGCGGGCAGCGACCCGATGCGGCTCGATCTCATTTCGGAGAAGTGGGTGGAACAGGGCATCGTCAAGCTCGACGGCGGCATCATGACCTGGATGCGCGGCAAGCAAATGGCGCGAACCGGCCAACCAGACAAGCGTAAAGCCACCTCGCGGCCGACGACCTTCGAGATGAAACAGAAGGGCAGTGGGGTGGAATTGCTCGTCCTCACGCGCATCCGCATCGACCGATGCGTGATGCGCGGTTCGATAAACAAATAGCCGTGGCCGTCGTCCTCGTCATGGTTTTGGAGTCTCTCGGACATTGGTTCTACCCGCCGCCTCCCGGCATCGACATGAAAGACCCGGAGACGCTGCGTACCCTGATGGGCCGATGCGGATGCCCGGAGCCGGATGCTTTGACTACTTCACGGACCCGTGCGGCACCAACATGGAATTGATCGGGCCGTAAGCGCGGAGGCTCATCGACCATTGGAGGGACCGCGGCGCCGGAGGGGCGGGGGAGGCGTACTTTTTGGCAGGAGGACATCCCCTCGCACTCTCCGGCGGCGCGGCACCCTTTCTCTCAACCATGCAAAGTGACGTCAATCGCTACAATGACGAGAGGTACTCCCTTTCCTTCGTTGACGGCGGCGTCCATGCGTTTCGCGCTCATCGGCAACCATCCCGACGGCATCGACCTGGCGCGGGCGTTATCCGAATCACGGCACCATAGCGCGACCGCGCCGACGGGCGATCTGGAAGAAATCCTCGCCGATCCCGCCGTGGAAGCCGTCATCGTCGCCGGCCTCGGCGAGCGCGCGGCGGCCTTGCGCCGTGCCCTGCAATCGGAACACCACGTCCTGTGCGTCCATCCTTCCGATGGTACACCCGACGCCGCCTACGAAGCCGCCATGATCCAGGGCGACACCGGGCAAGTCCTGCTGCCGATGCTGCCAGGAGCGCTGCATCCCGGCGTGGTGCGGCTCGGCGAATTGACGCGCGCGGTGGATAGTCCCCTGGGCGCCGTGCAACTCATCGACCTGGAAATCCACGCGGCCGAACGCATTCTCATCGACACCGATCCCGGCGGGCACAAGGCATCGTTGCCCGGCTGGGACGTGCTGCGCGCCGTCGGCGGCGAGGTGGCGGAGGTGGCTGCCTTCGCCGTCCACGAGGAAGTGGACGCCGTTCAACCGTTGCTCGTGTCCGGCAGTTTCGCAGGGGGCGGCCTCTTTCGCGCGGCCTATCTGCCGGGCCAGGCGGCGTATCGCTGGCGGCTAACCGTCGTGGGCAGCCGCTCGACCGCGGCGCTCGCCTTCGCCGACCATCTCCACGGACCGGCACGCCTGACCTGGCGCGATGAGACGGACCAAGCGCGCGAGGAAGCCTGGCCCGCCTGGGATCCTTGGCCCGCGCTGATCGACATTTTCGATAAGGCCGTCGCCGCTCGCCTCACCGCCGATGCTAATTCCGAGGGTATCGACAAGACACTTCTCCCCGCGCCGCTCAGCTGGCAAGACGAGGTCCGCTGCCTGGAACTGGACGCCGCCGCCCGCCGCGGCGTCCACTACCGCCGCTCCGTGGCCCTGGAATATCAGGACGCCAACGAGGAAGTCGGCTTCAAGGGCACCATGACACTGGTCGGCTGCGCGCTTCTCTGGGGCTTGCTCGGCTTGCTCGTCGTCTCCGTCTGGGAGCCGCGTCTCTTTTGGGGCATCATTCCCCTCCTGGCAATTTTCCTGGTGCTGCAGATGTTGCGCTGGGTCATTCCGCCCGGCCGGGGAACGTGAAGCTCGCGGGCGAATTCATATCATAGCGCGTAGGGAAAACGGCCCCGGATGGCCGTGCGGAACGGAACCCTACCGCAAGTCGAGGTCCCTTGCGCTGGCGCTTGTCGGTCCTGATGTTCTTGCAGTACGCGCCGGCCGGGGCGGTGCTGCCTCTCTATAGCGTGCAGCTGCAAACGTTGGGCTTCGATCCGTTTGAAATGGCCTGGTGCTGCGCCACGCAAGCGCTCGCCGCCCTGCTCGGCCCGCTGGTCGCAGGGCAAATCGCCGACCGCTACGTCTCCGCCGAGCGCTGCGTCGCCGCGTGTGCCTTCGCTAGCGGCGTGCTGCTCTGGCTGTTGGCCAATCTCACGTCGCCCGGCGCCGTCTTCCTGGCGACGCTCGGCTTCTGGATGGTGATGACACCCGTCTTCACGCTGGGCACGTCGCTCAGTTTCGCCCATTTGCCGCGCCCCGACCGCGATTTCGGCTGGGTGCGCATGTTCGGCACCATCGGCTGGGTCTGTTCGGGATGGATGCTGTGGTACTGGTTCCGCGACCCGGCCTGGCTGTGCGAATGGGTTGGCTACTTCCGACCCGAGCAGCCGCGCCATCTCTTAACTGACGCCTATCGCGCGGCGAGTTTGCTTTCCTTCGCCCTGGCACTTTATGCGCTGACGTTGCCACACACGCCGCCGCAGCGCCATCCAAGCCACTGGTTGGCCCCCGTCGCGGCGTTGCGTCTGTTGCGTGCCCGGCCGTTCGCCGTCTACTTCGCTGCCGTGCTGCTGCTGTACATCACGGTGCCGTTCACCACGCAGGTGACGCCGTTGTTGCTAAAGGCGCATGGCGTCCCGCAGGCCTGGCTGCCGGCGGTGCTGACCATGGCGCAACTCTTCGAGGTCGTCTCGCTCGGGGTGTTGCCGATCATGCTGCTTTGTTTGGGCGTGCGCGGCACCATGATCCTCGGGCTAACGGCGTGGCTAATTTCGCTGAGCGCGCAAACGCTGGGGCAACCGCTCTGGCTCGTCGTCGGCTCCATCAGCTTGAACGGCCTCTATGTGACGTGCTTCATCGTGGCGGGGCAGGTTTTCGTCAACCGGCACGCGCATGGCGAAATCCGCGCCAGTACTCAGGCCCTGCTGACCTTCATGGTCGGCGTCGGTTTATTGCTGGGAAATCTGCTGGTCGGCTGGGTGCGCGAATTGGCGGACGAGGCGTTTCGGCCGACATTCGCGGTGCCGGCGACGCTGGCGGCGCTGTTGCTGGTGGCGTTTATCGCGGGATTCGCGGAGGAGGATTCGGTCGCGGAAGTTACCCTGGAGGTGCCCGCCGAAAGCCCGCCTTTGGCGGCTCGGGGATGAGAATGACAGCAAAAGCCTGGCCCACGAGAAACCCTCGTGGGCCAGGTTGGCCGGCAAGGCAACACGGAGTGAGGATGGTGGTCCCCATCTCCGTATTGCCGCGTTTTCGTCAGCGGGCGGTGACGAGTTCCCGTTCCCGAGGAGCCGGTTTCACGGGCCGTTCGTCGCCCCAGTGGTGCAGTTGGGCGTGGCCGGCCTCAACGCGGATGTAGCTGCAGGGCTGATCGACCCAGCAGCCGGTATTCATGTAGCGGAAGCCGTCGATGCGGTCGTCGTCGTGGAAGTGCGTATGGCCCGTTATGACGCCGACGCAACCGCGTTGTCGGGCGTAGGGAATGGCGCCGCGCTTGACGCAGGCGACCACGCCGCCCCAGTGCTTGACGCGCCCCTTGAGCCAGCGGGCGGTCGGCTTGCTGACACTTTGAATTTGGTTGTAGCACCAGTCGGCCGTCGTGCCGACCCAGGTGAGATTGAGGGTGCGGTCGAACTGGTCGCCGTGCAGGATCAAGTAGCGGCCATCGGCGACGTGCAGTTCGTAATCCTCGACCATGTCCACGCCGAGCATTTCGGCCAATACGTGCAAGGAGCCGAAGCCAGCCTCTTCGTCGTCGTCGATCTGGCCATCGTGGTTGCCGCGGATAAGGACCAATTCGCGCTCGCGGGCCACGTTCTTCAGCAACTCGAAAACGCGCCAGTCGCGGCGGCGGAAGCGGTCGAAGTTCAGGCTGTTGACCGTGTCGCCGTTGAGGATCAAACGGTCGAAGTCGCCGCGCAACAGTTGGGAGAGCAAATCGGTGCGGCTGTTGCGCGCCCCCAGGTGCGTATCGCTGAGGATGAGCGTCATCATGGTCGGTGCCCTGGACCGAGAGTTTGTCTAGCTCGCCAGGGTAAGACTAACCCCCGATTGTGAAGCTCCGCGCTAAAGTAATTGGTGGAAACGATTAAAAATATAAGTGGCTTCCTACGCATTCTTCACGAGCTTTTCATCGTTCAGGCGCACGGAATCGTAGTTCATGGTCAGGGCACGCAAAGCTTCGGGATCGATTCTGCCGCCAGAGAGCATCTTACTAAACTGGCCAAAGTATTCGTGCATGTTGTTGGCCGGGCTGAACGTCACCAGCACGCGACACGGACGATCGGAGCCGTTGGAGACGCCATGCCAGTTGTCGCGCGGGATGAAGAAAACGCTGCCCGCTGGCCCCTTGGCTTGCCGGTCGCCCACGACGAAGGCGGCCTCGCCTTCCAGGACGTAGAACATTTCGTCCATCGCGCGGTGAATGTGAATCTCCGGCGCCGTGCCTCCCGCCGGCATGGCGAACTCGAATAGCTCGTACTGCCCGCGCGACTCGGCGGTCAGCACCTTATAGATCACGCGGCTGGAGCCAAAGGGGATGACTAGTCCCTCGCCCTCGGCCCGCGCGATGAGGGGACGGATGTCCGACATGGAGCCTCCTTACGCGAACCAGGCCGGCATTTCTCCGGCGGGCGGAAGTTTGACGACGCTCAAGCTGGTGATCTTGTCGTATGCCTTGACTTCGCGGATGGCCTCCTCGGGAGGCAGGCCATCGAGGTTGAGGACCGCGATCGCCTCGCCGCCGGGGTGCTGACGGCCCACCGTCATCTGCGCGATGTTGACGTTGTGTTTGCCGAAGATGGTGCCGATGAAGCCGATCAAGCCCGGTACGTCCTTGTGCGTGAAGATGACCATGACGCCGTCGAGGAAGGTATCGAGGCTATAAGGCCCGAGCTGCACGAGGCGCAGGAACTGGTTGCCGAACAGGGTGCCGCCGGCGACGTAGGTCTTTTTGTCGGTCGTCACCTCGGCGCGCACCAGGCTGCTGAAATCGCCGCGCGTAGGGCTGAGTTGCTCGACCAGTTCGATGCCGCGCTCGCGGGCCAGCAGTTCGGCGTTGACGATGTTGACCTGCTGGTCGAGGTGCCCTTCCAGCAGCCCGGCGGCGAAGGCGGCGGTGATGAGCTTGGTGCCGCGCTTGGCCACCTCGCCCCGATAGTGGAGGACGACCTTGCGTACCGCGCCGTGGGCCATTTGCACGTGCAACATGCCGAGGCGCCGGCCCAGATCGATATAGGGCCGCAGTTCTTGCAATTCCGAACGATCGACGGCGGCCATGTTGACGGCGAACTGCACGACGCCGCGCGTCAGGTAATCGACAATGAGCTGCGCCGCCTCGGTGGCGACCGAGACCTGCGCTTCGGTGGTCGAAGCCCCCAGGTGTGGCGTCGTCACCACGTTAGGCAAGTGCAAGAGGGGATGGTCGGCGGGCGGCGGCTCCTGCACGAAGACGTCGAGGGCGGCCCCGGCGATGTGGCCCGAGCGCAACGCATCGACGAGTGCCGATTCGTTGATGATGCCGCCGCGGGCGCAGTTGATGACGCGCGAGCCCTTCTTCATAAGGGCCAGTTGCGCGGCGCCGACGAGGTCGCGCGTCTCAGCGTTCAACGGCGGATGCACGCTCAGGAAATCCACGCGGGGAAGCATCGAATCCAGATCGGGAGTCGCTTCGATGCCGAGTTGGGCGGCGCGTTCGGGCGTCAGAAAGGGATCGAAGCCGAGGACTTTCATGTCGAGGCCGGCGGCGCGGCGGCCGACCTCGCGGCCAATGCGCCCGACACCCACAATGCCCAGCGTCTTGCCGGCCAGCTGCGTGCCGACGAACTTGTTGCGCTCCCATTTGCCCGCCTTGACGCTGGCATCGGCGGCGGGGACCATGCGCGCCAGGGACATCAGGAGCGTGACCGTCTGCTCGGCGGTGCTGACCGTGTTGCCGCCGGGCGTGTTCATGACGACGATGCCTTTGCGGGTGGCGGCGGCCACGTCGATATTATCGACGCCGACGCCGGCCCGGACGACGACGCGCAGCTTGCCGGGATCGTCGAGCAGGTCGGCCGTCACCTGCGTGCCGCTGCGGACGATGACGCCGTCGGCGGCGCGGATCGCTTCCTTGAGGGCATCGCCCTTGAGGCCGTGGCGTTCGTCCAACTCGACGCCGGATTGGCGGAGCAGGTCGAGGCCGGGGGTTTCAAGCTTGTCGCTGATGAGGACGCGCGGCATGGGAAAAGATACCTCAGCGGCCATTCGTGTCGTTATAAGCGTAATCGATAATCTCCACGCGGCGATCGTCTGGGGAAACGATGTACCTAACGGTCAAAGGTTCCACCGTCATTATGCGGCCCGTTCGGTATTCGTGTCCTTGATCTAACGGGTAATGTTTGAGCAGCCAGTCGATCCGGTCGGAGGCGCGCCTCACGGCGTCTCGACGCCGAGAACGAAGCCAAATTTCCGCTAACTTATTTTCCACGTCCGCTGAAGCGGTCACGTCGTAGCGCATTGGCCGGCCTCCACCGTGCCGTTAGCGCCGTCCGGTTAACGGACGAGTTTCGCGCCTGCGTCGCGCAACGATCGAAAGTAAGTCATGGCTTCCTCCGTGGTCCAATCTACTTCGCCGGCCGCTTCGCGGCGTGTCGCTTCCGCTTCGAGTTGGCGGAGACGCATGTTGACTTGCCCAAGGGGAATACCCGGTTCCGGCGACTGCATGCGTCTTTCGATCTCCGCGCGATCAAATTGCGCTTCCGCTTGGGCATAAATCTCTTTGCCACGTTGCAGGTTGGCGGGAACGAAAAGGCCGATGAACTTGCCGGACGGATCGTATATCTCCACTGGCTCCACGAACAGACTCAAGTCCGTGGGCCGCCATGTTTCATCCAGTTGCAGACGGATCATAGGCTGTCTCCCCGGTGTGTCATAGCTTATAGCCTTTTGTCCAAGGGATACCGCTGGGGGCAGCGAAACGGCAATATAGTTCGATCGCTTTCAATCCTCCACCTTGACGCAACGGCCATAGATCGCGTTGGCCGTTATCCACCCGTTGATACGCCCTCGGTTGTTGCCGATCTGACAGCGCGGCCCTTGCTTTGCCTTGACCAAGTGTAGGTATTCGAGGCCATTGACCTTGCACAGCACAATGTCGCCTCCCTCGACGCGAGCAGCCTCCGCCGGTATAACGGTGCAAAGTTGGCCAGATTCGATCTTGCCGGCCATCGAGTTGTCGCGCGGCCGGAAAGATACCGTCTCGCCGATCTTCAGTTTCTCGATATATGGGGTGGCCCATCCCAACGGTCGGACTCCTAATTTTCGGTTCGCAAGCGATGGTCGTAGCACGATTAAACTGTCCACACTCGACCGACCCACACCTCGCGCTTGACGGCATCCACCCGATAGACGACGTGGAGAGGCGCTACCACGATCAGCTAATCGCCATAAAAATCCGTGCCCTTGGTTTCCGGCGTGAACTCCAGTCGTTGGTCCACCTGGTGGGACGCGGTGGTCACTGCTTGCCGGTCGGTAGCCTGAAGCCCGATTTGGGCAAGCGCATCCAGAGCCGTCGCATCCCAGCCGGCGAAGAAACGCATCAAGGCGTCTCCAGCGATTTCAGATGCGCCAACACCTCTTGCGTGCTGTAATTCTTGTTCCCGGCTTCCTTCCTCCGCTTGATTTCCATGGGATTCAAGTGCGCCGCCGCGGTGGCGTACTCTTTGGCATGCGCCATGTCGATCGGAGCGTAGAAGCCCATCACTTGCCCATCGGGTCCGCGAATCTCCGCCAGTTCCTTGGCCTGACTCAGAACCGCGAAAGTAGGTTCGTCCGCCGTGAGAAACGCATGGCAATCACCTCCCCTGAAAGTTGTCAGTTAGCACTGCCCTTCTTGACTCCCTCCGCCAGCACGCGCTGCGCCGCCGCCACGCCGCTGCCTGGCTCCAGCTTGTGGCCCATCTCCAATAGTACCAGTTCGATGCCCGAAATCGCCGCGAGGATATCGAACGGATCGGTGTAGCCCATGTGCGCCAGGCGGAACATTTTGCCCTTGAGTACGTCCTGACCGTTGGCGAGACGCAGGCCGTATTGCTTCTCCAGCTTCTGGATGATCGGCGTGCTGTCCATGCCCTCCGGCATCTTCACCGCCGTCAGGCCATCGCTAGGCCGCTCGGCGAACAGTTCGAGGCCTAGCGCCTTGATGCCGGCCCGCGCGGCGGCGGCGATGCGCGCATGCCGTGCCCACACGTTCTCGATCCCCTCGGCGCGGATCTTCTTCAGACTGACGCGCAGGGCGCGGATGAGCGTATGAGCCGGAGTATAAGGCGTGTCGTTGTCCTTGAGCGAGGCACGGTACTTGAGCAGGTCGAAGTAGAAGACGCGCCGCGCCGTGTTGCCCTCGATCGCCTTCCAGCCTTTGTCGCTCACGGCGAGGAAGGCCAGGCCGGGTGGCAGCATGAGTGCCTTCTGCGAGCCGGTGACGTTGATATCGATTTGCCAGGTGTCGGTCTGGCACTCGACCACGCCCAGGCCGCTGATGGTATCGACGATGAACAGCTTGTTGGTCGGCCCGACCAGCTTGCCGAAAGCGGCGATGTCGTTGACGACACCGGTGGCGGTTTCGCTGAGAGTGGCGAAGACGGCCAGAGCATCGGGGTGGTCGGCCAGCGCCTGTTGCAGCTGCTCCGGCTGAATGGCCTGGCCATACGGCACCGTCACCTGCACCGCCTCGACGCCGAACGCCTTGCACAGGTTACGCCAGCGCTCGCCCCATCGGCCCGAAATCAGGCAAATCGCCTTGCTGCCCGGCGGCAAGGTGTTGGCCACGGCCGCTTCCATCGCCCCGGTGCCGGAGCTGGTCAGCGTCAGCACGCGGTTCTTGGTGCGAAAGACGTAGCGCAGGTCTTCCTCGACCTCGGCGAAGAGCGCCCGGAACTCGGCGCTGCGATGGAAGAAGACCGGCTTGGCCAGTTCCAGCAGAGTATCCTCGGGAACCGGCGAGGGGCCAGGGGTGAGCAAACGAAACTTGTAACCGGCGTGAGACATCGTGATATTCCCTTGCGTCAACGAAACGACCGTCCGACGGGCACTGCGGTTCGCGCCGAGCGCGTCTCCCAATTCTAGAGTTTCTCGTCTTCTGAGGCAGCGCGAAGTCCAGAGGACCGGGTCGGCCGTCAAGCCGGGCCGACGGCGGCATGCAATTGGCGGGCGGCCGCCGTCTCGGCCGCGTGCAACGCCACCACGCGCTCGCGGACGTCTTCCAGAAGCTCGTCCCGTCGTTCGGATGAAAGCGGAAATGCTTCACGCAAGTCGGTTTGCAGCTGCCGCAGTTCGACGACAATATCGGTGAGCGAAGCGCCGGCCTTCTCCCCCTTCTCTTGGTAAAGCTTGCGATGTTTGGCGAGCAAATCGCGCGTCTGTTTGAAGGGCTTGATCCCGGCGGGGAGAGCCGCTTCCGCCAGGTTGGTCCACGCCTGGGCGAGCCGGCGATACTCGCCGGCGAGTTCCGCCAGCGCCGGCTGCTTGAGAATTAGCGCTGCTTCCTCCAAGAAATCGGCGTAAAGCAGTCGAAACAAGCCCCCACCCGTGCCGCCCGTCTCGATCGCGTCGTAAACGTCGCGCAAGGCGTCGTAGAGCCAGCGCTCGCCGAGCATTTTCGGCCAGCCGTCCTTGCTCTTGCCGTTGTTGACCATGTTCGCCCAGACATCCAGCCCCGCCAGCCCGAAGCGCTTGATCTTCGGCGTCAGCAGGCCAGCGGCCGTCGCCCGAATCCCCGCCTGGATAGCGCCGTGCCAGGTCGCTTCTGGCAGCGATGCCGGAACCTCCATGACGAGGGTGCGGTTCTTGTGCGAGCAGACGCCGCCGCGCGCCTCCGCGAGGGCATTGAGGAAAATGGTCACGCCGCCGGCCGCCC
Organism: Gemmatales bacterium; assembly: GCA_038239465.1. Taxonomy (GTDB): domain Bacteria; phylum Planctomycetota; class Planctomycetia; order Gemmatales; family Gemmataceae; genus JBBSES01. Next base: position 1,741 of record JBBSES010000090.1, on the reverse strand, counting down.
GGTCGCTTCCGAGCGCGTGTCCCGTGGCCTCGTCCAGGCCGTAGATGACGAGCGTGTGCATGAACAGATCGGTCGGGCAGCGGTAGTCGGCGAGGAAGGGCAAGCGCGTGCGCGAGCACCAGACGACCACCGGCCGACCGCCCTCTAGCTCGGCTTTGAGGTTTTGCAGCGCCTTGCCGGGAGCCGCCGTCTCGGTGACGCGGGTCGTGGCGCCGATGCGGTCGGCGAACCCCTGATACCAGGCCGCGTCGGTGGCATAAGCCAGGTGCCGGCCAACCACGTTGATGCCGCAGCCGATGCCGTGCCGGATCATCGAGGGGCACGAGTTGTAGCCCGCGCCGATGCCGCCGGCGATGCCGAAGCAGAGCGCTTCCGAGAGCGGTTGCCCCGTATTCGGGTGGCGCGTTCCCGCGTGATCGAGGAGGCCTTTGAGGGCACACGATTCGCCGTGCCGACCGCTGACGGGAGTGAAGTCGTGGACGCGCATGACCGACCTCCGGGCGTTGCAAGAGGGATGGACGTTCGTCGTAAAGGGACGGAGACGAAAGTGCCGCGCAACCCCGGAAATCTTACCGTGCCGCGTGGGTGGCGTTTGGCGCGAATAGGATTTGAGCAGAAGCTCTCCAGCGCGCGGATCGCAGCTGACCGGCATTGCCCATACCGCCCGCCTTCGCGCCGGAAAACGCGAAAACTTGGTTGCACGCGCTGGGCGCTCCGATATACTCACAATGCTATTCGTCACTCGACTTCCTTTTCAGGTTGGAAGGACTGGGCCATGTTGAATCGCGTCTCGACGGAACTCGACCTCATTGAGGAGCTGCGCATGCGGCGCTGGGCGCGCGAGCATTACGCCCCCAGCGGACAGCGGCAACCGTCCTGGCATCCCGTCGTGCACGATGAAATGAACAAGAAGGACCTGGAAACCGGCGTTGCTGAAGCGACCCCGACCTACGCCTACACGGAAGTCTGAGCCGGCACATCATTCCGTAACCGAAGACCGGGGCCGCTCGTCCGCGAGCGGCCCCGGTCTTTCGTTATTTGCCAGGGAGGGCACGCTTGTGGGATTCTTCTCCGGCCGCGTCACTTGTGCCCGCTACCGCATTCTCGGCAAGGCACCGCGGCAGTTCGGCCCCGCGCAACTCGCTCTGCTGGAAAAGTTCGCCATCGGCAAGCAACGCGCCGTCGCCGCCGATGGCGTCGAAGTCGGCTGGCTCGCGGGCGATCACATCCTCGACACCACCTTCGACCTCGCCAAGAACGTCGTCGGCGATACGCTGCAGTTCGCTCTGCGCGTGGATAGCCAGAAGGTGCCGGCCGATCTGCTGCGCGCCTATACCGCCGTGGAACTCCAAGCGTTGGCGGCGGAGAATCCGAGCGGGATGCCCTCGGCCCGGCAGCGGCGCGAGGCGCGCATGAACGCCAAGGAGCGCCTGGAAACCGAGGCCGCCGACGGCCGTTACCTGCGGCGCAAAGCGGTATCGATTCTCTGGGACGCTTCCTCGAACGAACTCCTCGTCGGCACCACGGCCGTCACCGTGGTCGATCGGCTGTTGACGCTCTTCAAGGAGACGTTCGGCCACGGCTTCGAGCCGCTCTACGCCGGCCGGCAGGCGTATTCTCAAGCGGAAGCGCGCGACCAAACGCGCGGCGTGGACGACGCCTCACCCGCTCTCTTCGTGCCGGGCGTATCGACGGAAACGGTCGCCTGGCTGCCCGACGACACCAGCCGCGATTTCCTGGG
>JBBSES010000089.1:0-12141 GCA_038239465.1 Gemmatales bacterium | reverse complement strand
GTCGGCATCGCGAGCGTCGGCGATCGGCTCCCAAGCGGTGCCGTCGTCGTCGAGCGTGTTGAACAGGCCGCCCGCGGCGGTCGTCGTCGCATCGTCGCTCAGCCAGTCGGCGGCACGGCGGAAGCGGCCCGAGCGGTCGTGGCCGAACGTCCAGGCCTCGCCCGCGGCAGTCTCGACCGAAGCGGCGACGCATCGCCCCACGCTGGCGACCGGCTGCCAGGCCGCCAGTTGGTCGCGCGTCGTGAGCAGCAAGGCCGTATGGCCGGGAACGATCGTTAGATTGTCCGCGAATGACAACCCGGTGTCACAACGACGCGGCGCCTCGGCGGGCAACGCCAAGAGACTGCTCCGCGTCACCCCGGCCTCGGACAGCGCTTGCGCGTCGATCACCAGGGGTAGCGGCTCGCGCGCGGCCTCGAAGAGAACCGTTTGCAGCATCGAGCCGAGCGGCCATTCCTCGCCCGCCTTGACCTGTTTGCGCAGGCGGCCGAGCGCTTCCAGCACGGCCTGTTCCTGACGCTCGACCGTCTCCTCCGTGGACGGGCGCCAGGGCGGCGCCGGCATATCGACCAGGGAAGCGCCGCCGGGCAGACAGCGCCAACGACTGGTATCGCAGGGGACGAAACCGGCGGCCAAGCTCCAGGCGCGGCGGAAGACTAAAGGGGACACCGGCAAGACAGGCGCCGGTGCGTCCAGCCGGACGGCGACGCGCCAGTCGCTCGGCATGGACGTGTACACGATCTCGAACCGATGCGGCGCCAGGTCGCCAGACACCGGCACGTCGATCGTGTCGCTTTCTCCGGCGGGCAACTCGCCGAGCCAGCGGCCGTCGGCGCGGACGGCCAGCAATGCCTGGCGCGGCACGGGCAAACGCACGGGCAGGGACGATTGCCGCCAGTTCCATACGTGGAAGCCAAAGTGATGCAGCACGCGGCCGCTCGGCTCCAGATGGCTGACCAGTTCCGCCCGATCGACGACGACCTCGGACGAGCGATCCATCGCCGGCGCCCGCCCGCGCAAGGTCAGACGCACGGGCGGCGTCTGGTACTGGAACTTACGCCAGGAAGATGCGGAAGCTATCCCCAGAGGCCGACGCCCCTCGGTTCGATCGGCGGCGCGAACCTCCTGAAGTCCCTGCGTTTCGACCTGAAGGACGTCGGTGCCGGTCAGGTGGAGCGTCACCTGGCCGTCCTGACGATCCGCGCCGGGTACGGCGACGAGCGGCACTTCCCAGCGGCGTTCGCCGTCGCTCTGATCGGCGACGTGCCGACAGGCCAGAGCCAAGGCCGCAGCGTCAAAGGGATGGCTGCTTCCCAGAACGACCGTGCCGGAGGCCGCGTCCGTGAGCAGGCCGCGGCCGCGCAGTTCGACGCTTGCTTCCAGGGTGATCGGTTCCGCGAGTGGCCGGGCGAAGGTCAGTCGCCACAGGTTGCCGCGCGGGGTGGGCAACGCCGCTAACACCGCCCGCTGCAGGGGATCGACCGTGCCCAAAAGGGACAATGCCTGCGCGTGTTCCGGGGCGAGCAAGCGTTCGACGCGCTGGACGGGATTGTTGCCGCCTACCGTCCGCCAATCCCAGGGGCCGGGGAATCGTCCGGCGGTGAAGAGATCGACGCTATCGGTGAGGCCGACCTCCGGGATCAATTCCAAGCGCGTGAGCAAGACGGCGCGGTCCGAGGAAAGAACGACGTCGCCGTGACAACGCGCGCGAAAGCGTGGGGGCCGTTGCCGCAGCTGCAGGGTCGCCTCCAGCGCGTTGCCGTGATAGGGGAAATAGTAGTCGGGCAGCGCCGTCGCCCAGGGCGGCCGCGCCAGGTTTGCCTTGGCGTCCGCCCCCTCGGCCGTTTCGGGCAACGCGGCGGCCACGCCGGCGCTGGCCTTGCCTTGGTAGTGCGGGCCAACGCTGATGCCCAGGCCGCCAGCGTAGCGGCGCCCTTCGAGCGGCACCACGTCGGGAAAGGGCAACGAGAAATGCGCGGGCAAACCTTTGGGCAATGGAGCCAGACGGACGCGCACGGTTAGTTCCGCCGGCTGGCCCGACACCAGAGCGCGTTCGAGATCTACGGTCAACACCGGCTTGGCCCGATCCGTTCCCACGGAATGGTGCCGCATCAGTTCCGCCGGTTTCATGCTGACCGACTCGATCTCGGCCCCCGCCGGCAGCTGCAGCGGCAACCGAAAGAGTCGGCCTCGCAGCACGTCGTATTGAATCACCGCGGTCACGGTCGGGCGATCGGGACCGATGCGCCACCAGGTATATTGCCGCGTCTTGAAGTCCACGGCGCCGACCGCGAAGCGGCCGCCGGGCCGCTCGGCACCGGGACCGCCGTCGAGCATGGCCGTCAAGTTCAAGACCTGCTTGCCATTCGCCTCGAAGGCGCTCTTGAGCAGGCGGAAGCCCGCCGGATTCCAATCTTCGAGTTGCAGGTCGGGGTCGATGCGGAGTTCCAGCGTCTCGCCGCGCGGCACCGCGCCGAAGAGGCGCAGGCCCGGACTGGCCCAGGGTCGATCGGACGGCAGCGGCGCGAAGCAGCGTACCAGCAGCCGACCGCCCTCGAACGGCTCGCGCAGGCGGATGACGAGCGGTGTCGGCGCGTCCGGTTTGGCGGCGGCGCCGAAAAGGGCGCGGAGGGGCAGCGGGCCGAAGTCCCAGCCGGCCAGATGATTGACGGCCACTTCGTAAGGTTTCATCCCGGCCGGGCATTCGCAGATGAGTTCTCGAATGCCGCCGTGCAGCACGTCGAGCGTGAAGGTGAAGTCAATCTCCACCTGACCGGGTCGAATTTCCTGAACCGAATGCAGCCGGCTGAGCAGCAGCGGCGCCGGCAGGTCGGCGCCGCGGTCGCGGCGAATCTCGAAGCTGACCAGGGAGCGCCCCGCGAAAGCGACGCGCCAGAGCAGCAGGTCGCCGTCGGTCGGCTCCGGCCCGGAAAGGATGCCGCTGTCCCGCGCCAGCACGACTTTCAAGTCGCGCGGCAATTCCAGTTCCAGGGTGGCCACCGCGCAGGCGGGCACGTCGAGACTGAAGCGCTGACCGAGAGCCGTCGGCGTGCCGCGCGCCGACCATTCGAGAAACAACGATCGCTCGGTCGGCGGCTCGACCAGCAGTTCCAGGTCTTTGCCGTCGAGTTGCCCGAGCAGGGCCGGCTTACCGTCCGACCAGCGCGCCTGCCGCAACGCCAGGCCGAACGGCTGCACGGCGACGAGGCCCGCTTCCGACCGGGGGTTCAGCACCTTCCATTCGGCGCTGCCGACGAGGGCGCCGTCGCTGAGGCGGACGCGGCGGTAGCGCGTCTCGATGAGGCGCGGCGGTTCCTTCAAAGCCAGGCCAGCGCGGGCGGCGTTCTTGACTTTTTGCTCGAACTCGATGCGCGGCATTTGCAGCAGGACGCCGCGCTTGGCCTTGTCCAATTCGGCGGCCAAGCGCTCGGGCGACACTTGCACGCGCAGCAGGGGGATCGGATCGGCAATCGGATCGTCGCCTGAACTGGCCGCCGGCATTGCGGCGAGGAAAACCGCGACGAAGGCCAGGCTCGTAAGCCAAACCGCCCGGAGCCGCTGGTTCGTGCCGTTCATCGTTCCTCGCTTCCGGCGAAGCGCTGCACGGGCGGTACATCGACGGTGGAAGGCTCGCGGCGCCGCTGGCTGCTGTTGCCGCGCACGATTGAGGACCCCGGCGCCAGCCGACTGAAGCCGGGCATGAAGACGACCTGGCGCCGATAGCGGCGGCGCAATCCCCACTGGATTCCGGCCACTAGGAGCAGGACCAGGACGCCCGGTAGACAACCGGAAGCGATGAGGTCCAGCGCGCCGGGCGCCACGACCGCGGCCACGACGATGGTCGCCGCGACGAGGGCAACGATGCTCCCCACGACGAATCGCGGCAGCCGCGCGAATTGAAGCACCAGGCCCAGCGTTAGAACCGTCAGCGAGCAAACCAGCAGCCACGTTTGCCGCGTCGCGTGAAAGACGGGCAGCGGTTCGAGCGCCGCTTGCCAGCAGAGGAGGTCGGCGCGGCGCGTCGCCAACTCCGCTTCCACCTCGGCGTTCCAGAGATTGGGGTCGGACCCGGCGGCGAACCAGCGCTCCAGGTCCAATTCCGTAGCGGCCGCGTAGGGGACGGGCAGGCCGTGGCGCCATCCCCAGCGCTGTTCCGCGCTGGACTGCCCACCGACGACGGCCGCGACCCAGTCGTTGGGCAGGGCCACCTCCCAGCGAATGCGTCCCGGAAAGGCGTTGTCGCGCAGCCGGGGCGGTTGCAGCCGGGCGACGAAATTGCCGACACCGTCCCCTCGCCCTGCCGGCAGTTGATAGCGCACCTCGAGGACGGTAGGCTTGCGGAACAACTCCGGCTCGACGCGCAAGCGGGCGACGCGGCCGATCTCTGATTCCCGCCCCTCGTCGTCGATGGCCACGAGGTCAGCGACGGGCCGGCCGTTTAGAAACGCCTCGAAGTTCAAGGCCGCCGGCGATCCGGGCAGTTCCACGTCGATGGCGCGGGCGCCGACCTTCGTCAGAAGAAACCGCGCCCGGTAAGTCTGCTGCCCTCCCTCGACCACCAGCGCCTGCACCAGCACGCGATCCACGGCGAGGTTGGCGAGGGGCGAGCCGACCGACTCGGCCAGTCGCAATGTCAGCGGCACCTCTGGGCTGGTTGCGCGCAGTACGAGGCCGGGCAGCGTCTCACGCTCCGGAACTACCTCCGTCGGCAACTCCTCCCAGGCCGTGCCGCCGCCGAGCGACGCCTGCGTCCCGGCTTCGCTCCAGACACGCACTTTCGTCAGGCAGCGCGTCGTGCAGTCCGGCCAGAAGAGGGGCAACGAAAGGAGACGCGAACGTTGTTTGTCCGGCGGCGGCAAGGGCACCGAGTAATCGACCGTCAGCACCGATTCCTTGAGGATGATGGGCCAAACGCCGCCGCCGCGCGAAAACAACGGCGTGTTGCCGACCACCGGCGCCTGGCCCGCGGGAAAATCCCCGGCGCGGAGCAGCATCTCCTTGCCGGGCGCCAGTGGAGACAGGAAGCGCAGCCGTTGGCGTACCAGCGCGCGGCGCGGCGCGATCGTCACATCGACCGACGCTTCGACCGCCAATTCCGGGCGATGTTCGCGCCAGGCCAACTCCAGGCGCGGCGGGCATTTGTCCAGTTTCCAGCTGCGCTCGCGGCTGCCGGCCGGTTGCGTCTCGGTGCCGAGGTCGTGGGCGGCCAGCAGTTCCCAGCCCTCGGGGACCAAGACCGCCAGCTTTGCTCCCTTGTCGATCGTTTGCGTCGGCCGGGGCAGGCCGAGAAATAGCGGCGACCCTTTGCCGAGCGGAATCAGTCCTTCCAGCTTGATGGCGAAGCGCTGGCGTTGGCGGGCCGTCAACTTGACGACGCCGACGCGCCGGCCGTTGACGGCCTCCTTTTCCTTGAACTCCAGCGGATCCGACTCGACGTGGCTGCCGGGCGAGGCCTTGAGCGCATAGTCGGCCGGCACGTCGAATTCCAGCGCCTCGACGGCGCTGCGCGACGGGGTCACGTCGATGACGGCCGTCAATTGCCAGCCTTCCTCGGTGAGGCGCAGCGTGTAAGCCGTCTCCGTTTCGACGGTGCCGCGAGCGATTTCGGTTTCGATGTCGAGCAGCGCCGGCGCCGGTTGGTCGGCGCGAGCCGGCGGCAGGTTCCAGTAGGCGAATACGTGGACGCTGCCCGGCCCACGGCTGAGGGCCTCGGGCACCTCGCGCTGGCTGAGATCGGGACGCATCGGAAAACGCGGCCGCAATTCCGGCGTCGCGCTGACCGTAATCGTGCCGGTCTGCTGGATCGTTTGGGCGACGGCGAACGGGCCGATGGCGAGCTTTTCGCGCGGCTTGGTCGGTCGAGCCTGGCGATGGCGAATGCGAACCTTAAGCGGCTTGTCGCTAGCTTCCTTGAGGCGGATCGTCCACACGAGCGTCTTGCCTTCCGGCGGCGCGACGATGGCCGGGCCACGCGGGTCGGCGGCCGGCAGATCGAGCACTTCCAGGGTCGCCTGGGCGGGCGCGTGGACCTGCCATTGCGCCGTGGGACCGCCGCGCGTCTCCAGCGTCAGATCGGCAACCGTCATCGCTTGGCCTTCATCGAGATGAACGTCGATGACGCCGGCCGCCGTCAGGAGGGGTTGCGCCGGTTGTGCCGCGGCTCCTTTCCAGACTACGTCCAGGCGGTCGCACGCTCCGAGGGGCACCTCCTTGCGCCGGTCGTTGCCGGAGTGCAAATCCTTCGGCGTTAAGGGCCGGCCGTTCAGCGTCGCATCGCGGGCGGCGCTGGGCAGGTCGAGATGTTCGAGGACCGTGATGGCGGCACGCGGCAAGCCCAGTTCGAAGCCGTGGCCGGCGCCGGAAGCCAGGGCGCGCGGCGCCACCGGGATTTCCACTTCCAGCGTCAACTTGTGAGCGCCCGCATTCTCGACCTGAACGATGAGGCCATCCTCGCCGGGCGGCGGCAGCAGGGGCAGGCGGCCCTCATCGAGGGTGACGGCCGTCGGCCAGACGGCCGACGTGTTCGCCGACGCTTTCTGGCCGCAGAGCGCGACCAATTGTTTCTTCTTCCGCGTCTCGAATTCGTACTGGATTTTGAGGCGGACGACATTGTCCTTCACGTCGCCGCTGAGGCGCAAGCTGCTCGGCGCTTCCGGTTTCTCCGGGGCGGCCTGGCGCTTGAGCCGCTCCATTTCGTCCAACAGGTCGCGGAATTTTTCGGGCGACAGCACGACGACGCCGGGGTGTTGCAAGGCGTCCTTGCCGTCCTCGGCGATGACGATGATCGTGCCAGGCGGCAGCTTGGAGAAATCGACCGGCCGGGCCGGAAGTTTCACCGGCGGCACGGCGGCGCCGCCCAGGGAAGCGCAGCCGCACAGCAGCGCCAGTGCCAGCCAGCGACGAACACCTGCCATACCCACCCCCTTTCTGGGCTTGGAGGAGACGCGAACCGCCAACGATTATAAACGGGCCGAAGCGGATATGCGGACAACCGATTTACGAATTGCCGACGAAAAGACAGAATCGCCCTCGATAAGATCGGCCCTTGGCCTATACGCTGACGACGGCGGGAGGGGGCTATGAAAGGACGAAAAACGCGCCGGCGAGCGTTCCCCGCCTCACCACATCGACACGGGCCCCTTCGGCACCGCGATGCTTGCCTCCGCGGACCATTTGGGCGGCGGGCCGTTGGCGGCGATTTCCGCCACAATTTCCTCGAATTCGCCGAGGGTCGCCAGGCGCATGAGGCGTTGCTGGATAGTGTGCCCCGGTTTGAGGACGCGGCAATACCAGTTGGCTACTTTGCGAAAGCTCAGGCAGCCGAAGTGGTCGCCGCGATGCTCGACCAGCAAGCGCAAATGGCGGTCCATGAAAGCCAGGTGTTGCGCGTGCGTGGCGCCGGGGCTGGGCGTGCCGGTCGCTTGCCAGTCGCGGAGTTGGGCGAAAATCCAGGGGTTGAGCAAGGCGCCACGGCCGATGGCCACGCCCGCACAGCCGGTGACGTGCAGCATGTAGGCCGCGTCGGCCAGGGAGCGCACGTCGCCGTTGCCGATGACGGGCAGGCGCGTGGTCGCCTCGACGACGGCGCGGATGCCTTCCAGGTTGACTCGGCCGCCGAAGCCCTGTTCGCGCGTGCGGCCATGAATCGTCAGCGCCGCCACCCCGGCCTGCTCGAATTCGCGCGCGAAAAAGGGAGCGCTCCAGTGCGTGTCGTCCCAGCCCAGGCGCATCTTGACCGTCACCGGAATGCGCACGGATTCGACGACGGTGCGAACTAATTGCACGGTTTGACCTGCGTCGCACATCATGGCCGAGCCGCCGCCGCCGCGCGTCACCTTATGGACGGGGCAGCCCATGTTGATATCGACGGCGCTAACGCCATATTTCTCCAGCCACTGGGCGGCGGCCTTCATGTCGCCGGGGTCGGCCCCGTAAATCTGCACCGCGACGGGCCGGTCGGTCGCGTTGGTCTGGATCAGTTCCATCGTCCGCCGGCTCGCCATCAGGAGAGCGCGGGCGTTGACGAGGTCGGTGGTCGCCAGGCCGAGGCCGCCAAGTTCGCGCACCGCCTGCCGAAAGGCAAGCGTGGTGTAACCGGCCAATGGCGCCAGGAAAAAGCGCGACGGCAACGGCCGATCGTGCAGGCTTAGCGGCGCGCGCAGCGCGGCGGGAAACGGTGGCAGAGGTGCGCCCGCGGGGGCGACGGGCAAGGTTTCCGGCATGACGATGCTCATATCTTGTTTGTACCGCAAAACGACTTTCGCGGGCAGAGGCCCCCCGCGCCCTGCTTTGTTTACGTTTCACGTCCTCCGCGCTGAGCGCCCTATCACCCTTCTGTTCGGCTACGCTCCGTGCCCATACAATCGCAACGGCAAGCGATTTCTTCTCACGGAGCGGCTCATGAAGTTGATCGAGATCCTCATCGCCGTTTTCTTCCCGCCCGTCGCGGCGTTCATGCGCGTCGGCTTCGGCTTGCAATTTTGGCTGAACATCCTCCTGACGCTCATGGCCTTCTTTCCCGGCATGATCCATGCCCTGTGGTTGGTCGCGCGCGACCGGAAATAAAGGACACGGCAAAGCGCGAACGAAATAGTCTCTGTCAAGACTAAATCGAGGGATGCGTCGCCGAACGCGCTGGAATGCCGTCGATGCTCCGCTCCCGATCCACCCCGCCAGCCAACGTGCATGGCGGCCTGTGGGGGTATCTTGGCGGCCTGTGCCATTTTCACGGGAAATCTCATTGCGACGATATCGTCAATGTGAAAATCGAGAGACATTCCCAAGTAGGACGGCATCGCACCCTCGTCTCAGCTTTGACAAAGCGACAGCCGGAAGCGCACGTATCGAGCTTCCGCTTTCCAGGAGGAATTCGTTACACTTGAAGAAGCAATGGTTGCCCTGAATCGTGGGGAAAGCCGATCATCAACGAGGTACGGAGCGTTATGGACCGCCCAGAATTTATCAATGCGGTCGCCGTCGAGGAAAGTCCAACGCGGACGCTTCGCCTCCACGCCGACCCGCTGCCGCTTCGAGAATGCGAGGGCGGCGTCATTCGCGTGAGTGGCAGTCGAATCAGTCTCGACCTCATTGTCGAGCAGTACGAAAACGGCATGACGCCGGAGGACATGGTCCGCGCTTACGACACGCTGGCATTGGCGGACGTGTATGGCGTGGTTGCGTATTACCTTCGGCACCGCGACGAGGTGCGAGCTTACTTGAAACGACGGGCAACCGAAGCCGAGGCGTTGCGAGTCATGATTGAAGCCGAGAGGCCGCGTATCACTCGGGACGAGTTGCTCGCGCGCCGCCAAGGAGATGACCGTTGCTCCGCCTGGCCAGTGACGCCGTCGCCTGCCGGACATCGACCTTATCCGGTCCCGTGACTTCTTGCCTCAAGACGCGCCTGACCCCGAAGTCTTGGCCTGGGCCGCGGCGGAAAATCGCGTCCTCATCACCAACGATTGGAACTCAATGGTGGATGCCGCTTACCGACGGGTTGCGGCGGGGCAGCCGGTGCCCGGCGTGATCGTCACCACGAACGAGCAGTCCGTCGGTTCGGCCATCGACGATATTCTGCTCATCGCGGAGTTCATGCCGGAGGAAGAGATCGAGAGCCAGGTCGTCGTATTTCTACCCTTCCGAGGATAAGACGACAGCGACCTGGAGAATCTCCGATGAGGTTCTCCAAGTCGCTCTGTCGTTACTTCGACCCGCCTCTCAATACTCCCGCTTCGTCTTCACGCCCGGCTGCGGCACCGGGTACTTGCCGCCGTCCCCCGCCTTGAGCGGCGCCGCCGACTCCATCGTCAACTTGTCCACGTCCGGCGCGAACTCGTGGTCGCAGTTGAGCATCTCGTCGTAAGTGATGACGCGGCCGGTGTGCGCCGCCATGCGGCCCATGCTCGTCACCAGGCTGGCCTCGGCGCCGCGCTTGGTCTCGTTGTACGGCTTGTCCTTGACGATCGCCTCGACCAGATGGTCCCATTCCAGCTGGTAGGGATTCGGTTCTTCCCCTTCGAAGGCCCAGGCGAGGTTGTCCTTGGTGAAGTTCTGGCCCTTGTAAATGCGCGCCTTGGACGGCATGTGGCCCGATGTAGAGATGACGGCCGAGCCTTTGCTGCCGTGCGCGTAGCTGGCGAACTCCTGCTTGCAGCCGTTCATGTTACGGCCTTCGAGGAACAGCTTGGTGCCGTCGCCAAAGGTGTACTCGACGGCGTAGGTGTCGAAGTTTTGATCGACGTTGTTGCCGCGATAGTGCCGTCCGCCCGACGCCTGGGCGCGCACCGGCCAGGCGTCTTTCATCCAACACGATTCGTCGATGTTGTGGATGAGGAAGTCGCTGAAGGCGCCGCCGCTGGCCCAGAGGAAAGCGTGGAACTGCTTGATCTGGTAGAGCAGTTCGCTGATTCCTTCCGGCTTCGGGCCGGTGAAGGCGAAGCCGGTCGGCCCGACCATGCGATAGGCGCGGAGCAGGACGATATCGCCGATGGCGCCGTCCTTGATGCGGTCGTGCAGTTCGCCGCGCGCCTTGCAGTGGCGGCACATCAGGCCGACGCCGACCTTGAGGTTCTTTTTGACCGACTCCTCGCCGAGCGCGAGCATCTTCTTGGTGCTGGGGCCGTCCACGGTGGTCGGCTTTTCCATGAAGACGTTCAGGCCCTTCTCGATGGCGTACTTGAACTGCGGCCAGCGGAAGGCGGGGGGCGTCGTCAGGATGGCCACGTCGCCGGGCTTCAGGCAGTCCATGGCTTTCTGATAGCCGTCGAAGCCGATGAAGCGGCGGTCCTCGGGAACATCGACCTGCTGCGCCGAGAAATCTTGCTTCGACAGGTGCTTGTAACTGCCGGAAAGCCGGTCGGCGAAGACGTCGGCCATGGCGACGAGTTTGGTCGGGCCGGCCTTGGTCCGCAGAGCGTTCTCGGCCGCCCCGGTGCCCCGGCCGCCGCAGCCGATGAGCGCGACCTGAATGGTGTCCTTGCCGTCCGCGTGAACGTGCGGCAGGGCGACCCCCGCCAGGGCCGACGCGGCGGCGATGTGCCCGGTCTTCTTGATCATGTCGCGGCGCGAGAGGCCATCTTGTTTCGGTTCGCTCACGGTGGTGGTTCCTATCAGGTTTGGCGGGGTACGGGAGAGATTCCTTGCGAGATCTTCAGTGTGGCCGATGGCGGCGCGAATTGCAATCGTTTCCCAAGAAACAAGCAACATCAGGGAAGCAGGTCAGCCACGCGCGCGTTTGCCGTCGGCATCGCCAGCGGCGCGATGACGTCCGCTGGTTGACGTAGTCGCTTGCTTGGGGATCGCGATATACGAGCAACCGCCGGCCGTTGATATCGACCACCCAGTACTCGGGGATGCTGGCCCGGGCATAGAGTGAACCAACCGTGGGAGTTCTGTTACGGAAGGACTGGCTGGGAAACCTTCTGGTATCCCGATTACCGTGTGAAGGTGGGTTTCGCCGGAGAGAACTCGGTCGTGATCGGCAAGACATATGATCCACCGCCACGGGATAAGAACGGCAACGTGCCTAAGCTTATCAAGCTCTCCAATTTCTAGGACATCCGGCGAAGGAGTGCCCCGGAAGGCAACTGAAAACGTTGCGAGAAATCGCCCCTCAGGCGCTTCGCACGACGGTTCCCACCCCCCTTTCTGGGCACTTTGCACGCTTTCCTGGGTTTTGAACGGGAGGGTTTCAATATTTCATTTCTCGCACTCGTCCTTCTCGTGCTTGTCTTTGCTCTCAGAGGGTGTTTGCAAAACGCCGAGTGCGCCTTTCATTCCCTTGCTTGCACTGCGGGCTGCGGTGATTTCTTATAGCCCGCAGCGCAAGCAAGGGGATTCTAGGCCGAATAGAAGACAAAAAGCCATATGTGTTTTCCACGATCATGTTACGTCGATACGGTGGTGAAACCTCGCTTGTTTAAGGGCTAGACGCTCTGCAATGTCTAGTGCTGCGTCAAAGCCTCGATTTAGGGTAGCGGCGTCCCGCACTTCGTCTGAATTCTGGCGAATTCAGCTACTCAGACAACGATCCCCGTAGCTGAATTCGCCAGAATTCAGACCCGCGACCCTAAAGTCAAGCCTTGACACTGCACTAGTGCCCCATCCACACTTAATCTTCGGGTACAGCGTTAACCTCGTTCC
>JBBSES010000088.1:0-12143 GCA_038239465.1 Gemmatales bacterium | reverse complement strand
TGCCCTTTTCGTGCGCGTGTTGAAAGCCCAGCGACGCTTGCCGGATGTAGTCGCACGACTGCACCACCGGCGGCGGCCCGAGACGCTTCAAGAGCGAACTCATGTCCACGCCGTCCACGTACTCCATGACGAAGAAATGCGTGTCGCCCGCCTGGTCGGCGTCGTAGGCCAGCACGATATTCGGATGCGACAGCGACGCCGTCGCCTGAATTTCTCGGCGAAAGCGGCGCACGGCGTCCTGATTGGCGACGTGTTCCCGGCGGATGATCTTCAGCGCGACGAGGCGATCGAGGCGCCGGTGCCGCGCCTTGAAGACCTGGCCCATGCCGCCTTCGCCGAGGCGTTCGAGCAGGACGTACTGGCCCATGACCAGTTCCTGGCCGCGCTTTTGAAAGAGTTGGTTGATCTGGTACGGCGTCATCCAGCCGCGGTCGATCAGGTGGCGGGCGAGATGGCGCGGATCGGGAGTGGCGACGCGCAGGCGGGCCAATTCTTGCAGCTGCGGCTCGTCGAGCAGCTGGGCTTGCCGGAGCAGGGCCACTAGGTCCACGCCCGTATCCATCGCCATCAACGACTCCAGGCCAATGAGAATTAGCCTCAACGCTTCTCTGTAAAAAAACCGGCGAGCGTCGAGGCGTGAGCGCCGACGTGTCAGCAGCAAACATGTCGGCGCTCACGCCTCGACGCTCGCCAACGAATCGCAAACCGATTTCAAGGCGACGCCGGCAACGCCTCGTCGTACTCTGAGGTGTCCACGGTTGACCCCAGCGTCGCCGGGACGAAGCGCGCGTCGTCGGCCAACTCCGCGCGGCTCGGCACGAATCGCAATCGCGTCACGAACGATCCCGCGCGGAGAAACGGCGTCAATTCCGTAAGCCGGCGCACGTCCTCGGCCGGCGCCTCACGAACCAGGTAGCCGCCGGGCCGTTCCTTGCGGTCTTTCTCCAGCCGTTTTTCGATGACCCGGTAGATGGCGTCGGCCCGCGCCGCCTGGCGCGTGTCGGCCGCGCTAAAGCCGTCGTCCGGGTCGGGCACGGTCTCTCCTAAGGGCGCTTTGCCGTTCAGGATAGCGATATCCGCCGCCGTCAGGCGTTTGGCCCATTCCAGCGTCGTCGCCGTCTTCCCCTGCTTATTCGGCGTTTGCCGCGCGCGATTGACAAAGGGAAAGCCCAATTCCTGCCCTTTCTTGAGCAGCGCGGGCGTTTGCCCCTCGATGGCCTTCAGCCAGTCGTCAGCTTTGCCCGGAAGCTCAGCGCCGCCGGGGAGCGTTCCCTTGGCATATCCGCCTCGGCTGGCCAGCAACAGGGGCACCCATTGATACTGATACGAACGCTCGCCGGGCAGGTCGAGCTTGGTCGATGCCTGCGCGGTCACGGCCACTTCGACCGGTTCCTTGCCGTTGGCCGTCAGCAAGCGCAACGGCAATACCGGCTCCTCGGCCGCGAAGGTCAGGTGCAATGGCGCCGTCACGCCGGAAGCGGTGCCGTCGGTTCCCTTGGTCAACGCGCTGGCATCCACGCGCGCCACCGTGAAGAACCACTTCCGGACGACGTAGTAGTCGAGGTCGCCCGCATCGACGTGGACCTTGTTTTCCGCGAGCCAGGCCGCGATACGGTCGGCGCCGATTACCTCGGGGGCGGCCGTTTCGACGGTTTCCTCATCGAAGGGGCGGAACGCGCGGAGGCGCCGGGCGTCTCCTTCCACTGGCTCCTTGAGCGGCAACAATTTCGATTGCGGATAGACCCGCTGTTTCAGCTGCGTGAAAACGGCCAGGCCGCGGAAGAAATCGCGCGGCGCCTTGCCCACTTCCGGCTTCGTTGGCGTTGGCACGACGACCGCGAAACCGGACGTGGCCTTCTCGAAGCGCGCCTGAACGACGAGGTTTTCGCGCTGGGCTACTGCGTCCCAATCGAGAAACGCCCGCACGGCCAGGACGCGCGGCGCCTGGCCCTTGGCGGCGATCAGCCCGAGCGCCGGGGCCGCGTCGGGCAATAGCACCGCCCAGGCCGTGGTAAGCAGCGGGATAAAAAACAGAAGGCGGCGCATGCGCCATTCCTCGCGGGCAGCGGTGACGGGGTTCACCGGTTATTAGAGAGTGTAGACGACGAAGCGTAACCCCGCGACCCTTTTCCGACGTGGTGTTTCACGGGCGTTACACATTCGCCAACCCCGCCAACACCTGGCTCAGCCTTTCCAACGGCAACCCAATCACGTTGCTCACGCTGCCCTCGACCACGCGCACGAAGGGGTCGTCCCCCTCCTGCACCGCGTAGGCGCCGGAGCAGCCTTCCCATTGCCTGGTCGCCAGGTAGGTTTCCAACGCGGCGTCACTCAGTTCCTTGAACGCGACCCGGCTACATTCTTGCCAGCACATTTGCAAATCGTCGGGCCGGCGCCAGACGACGACGCCGGTCCATAGTTCGTGAACTTTGCCGACGAGGGTGCGGAGAATGCGACGGGCGTCGTCCACGTCGCGGGGCTTGAGGATCAGCTGCCCGTCGAGCCAGCCGACGCTATCGGCGGCGACGACGGCGCCGTCGGCCACCTTCGGCGCGACCGCGGCCGCCTTCAGCCAGGCGACGCGCTGTACGAAGCGGCGCACGTCGCCCGCTTCCACGTCGGTGGGTTCGTCTACGTCGGCGGGCAGAACGTCGAAGGAATAGCCGGCGCGCGTCAACAATTCGCGGCGCGACTTGGAGCCGCTGGCGAGCGTCAGGCGGAACGGCAGGTCGATTCCCATGAGCGCAGCACTTCTTGCAGAACGGGCCACAAACGAAACGGCGTCAGTTCGGTCATGCAGTCCATGCGGTCGCAGCGTTTGAGGTACTTGCCCTGGCACCAGACGCGCGACTCGACGGCGCCGGCCATCGCCCCATACGGGCCATTCAACCGCGCCTTGGTGCAAGTATAGGGCGCGACCACGGGACGGCCCAGCGCCGCCGCCAGGTGCAGCGGGCCGGTGTCGTTGGCGAGCATCACGTCGGCCCGTTCCAGCACGGCCGACAGGTGCGACAGAAGCGTCCGGCCCGTCAGGTCCAGCGTATGGCCGCGCACTCGCCGCGCGATCTTGCGAGCAAGCGGTGCCTCGTCGCGGCCGCCCACGAAGACCGCCGTGCCGCCGAAACGGTCTTGCGCCTTGTGGATCAGCGTGGCGAAGTGTTCCGGCGGCCAACGCTTCGTCATCCAGCGCGAGCCGGCGCCGACCATAAGGAAGGGACGCGGACAACCGGCCAACATGTCGTCGGCCCAACGGCGGTCGGCCGCTTGAATGGGGACGCGAAACTCTTTCGTCACATCGCCGGCGCCCAACGCCTCGGCCATCAACCAATAGCGGTCCACGGCATGGATCGCGTTGAAGTCGGCGACCGGCACCACGTCCGTGTAAAACCAGTGCGCCCCTTCGCGTGCGCTGCTCAGGCCGACGCGCCGCGGCGCCCGTGTCGCCGCCGTCAGCACGGCGCTGCGTAACAGCCCCTGCAAGTCGATGGCCAGATCGAAACGCTGGCGGCGCAGGCGCCGGCAAAAGTGCGTGTAGCCGAGAATGCCGTCGAGCAGGCTGCCATCGGCGCGGCTGCGGTCGAAGGGCAGCACGTCGTCGAGGTCGGGATGGCCGCGCAAGAGCGATTCGTAACTGCGATTGACCACCCAGGCGATATGGGCGTCCGGGTAGCGATGGCGCAAGGCGGTCAACACCGGCAAGCTGTGGACGATGTCGCCCAGCGCGCTCGGCTTGACGATGACGATGCGCCGCGCGGGGGTTTCGGCAAGGGGCGTCAGAGAGGGGACCGTCATGCCACGCATCCTTTCGCGGCCGAGGAAACTTATCCCTGCCGGACTCCCGCCGACAGCAGCAGCACGGCCAGCAGCAGGCCGGCACTGAGGCAATAAGGAACAACGTGGTCCGGTGTCAAGTAGTAAAGCGGCACGCCGGCCGCCGGCCCGAGAATGCGCGCCATGGCGTTGGCCGATTGATTCACACCGAGGATTTCCCCCTGGCGCGTCGGGTCGCTGAACCGCGAAATGAGCGACTGCACCGACGGCGTAACGAAGGCAAACCCGGTGACGGCGACGGCCAACATCACTAACAGCTGCGTGATGAGAATGGACGCGGGCCACGGTTCCGCCTGTTCGGCGAAATGGGCGACCAATCCCATGCCAGCCAGGCCGCACGCCATCAGCAATGTGCCCAGGCGAATGAACGTCTGCTCGCTGACTCGCGCCGCCAACCGCCGATAGATCAAGCCCTGTGCCACGCCCAACACGAGGCCGACATAGGTGAAGATCAAGAAATTGTGCTTGGCGTCCAGCCCCAATCCCGCGGTTTCCGTCAGCAGGGCGAGCGTCGGTTCGAAGATGGCGAACGCGAACGTCGAGACGAAGAAGATCAGCATCAACAGGCCGACGCCGGGCGTGTCGAGCGCCGTGCGCAGGCCGTCGAAATCGAACCAGGTGCGATGGCGGATGGGAGCGACGCCTTTGCGCAGCGTTTCCGGCAAGAGGGCGATGGCCAGGATAAAAGCGATCAACGACAGGCCGGCCGCCAGGAAACCGGGACCGCCCGCGTTGGGAATCACCAGCAGGGCGCCGAATCCGAGCAAGGGTCCGAAGGTGAAGCCAATGCCGAACGCGGCGCCGATCAAGGCCATGCCGCGCGAGCGCTTCTCCGGCGCCGTGCTATCGGCGATGACCGCTTGCGCCGTGCCGACCGTGGCGCAGGCGACGCCGCCGCCGAGGCGAGCCACGAACAACAGGATGAGGCCCAGTTCGCGTTGCCCTTCGGTGCCCATCAAGGCGGCGAATCCCATGAGGCCATTGAAGAGCGCGGCACAAAAGAGGCCGATGAGCAGCACGGGCCGCCGGCCGATGGAGTCCGACACGCGGCCCCAGATCGGCGCGAAGATGAACTGCATCGCCGAGAACGCCGCCATCAAGGCGCCGATCGTGATCCCCTTGTACGGCGACGCATCGCCGCCGGGGATGAACTCCTTGGCGAAGCGCGGCAACAACGGCAACACCAGACCCCAGCCGAGCAGATCGATGAACGTGACCAGGAAGACGATCAGCAGCGCGGAACGATGGGCGCGATCCGAGAGGTCGGGAGGAGGCGAGGGTATCGAAGGAGCAGTCTGGAAGGTGGTCGGCGAAGTCTCATCCATTAGCGGTCTCGGCGGCGTGGTGCGGACGATCTCTTCACTGGCAGGATAGCAGGATGAGGGGGTCGCGTCAGCGCTCGACCGCGGATCGCCGCCTCACTCCGCGATCTCTTCGAGACTGGCCGGCCCCTTGCCTTTGCTCGGATCAGTCTTCCAGGGCCAATCGTTGGAGAAAAAGGGCGCCAGCGGCGGCAGCAACGGTTTCATGCCGCGCTTCGTCGCCTCCTGCTCGATGGCCTTGCGGCCGCCGCTGCCGAGGAGTTCGGCGTCCATCAGGAAATAGTCCTTGAAGAACACCATGCCAATGCCGCGGTCGGAGACGATGCGCGTCAGCACTTCGAGCATCTTCTCCGGCGTGGTCGTGAACTCCGGCGTCTCGATGAGCAACAGGCGGTCGCCCATCGCCTCCATGCCCATGAATTGAGCGAGGACGCTGAACAGGACGTTATTTTGCCGCGTCACGTACAGCGAATTGCTGACGGCATAGGTCTTGTCCCAGTCTTTGCCGAGCAGTTGCTTCCAACCTTCGACCACGCGCATCCAGTGCCCCACCTGGATGGGCGCCGCAATGGCGATGGTCTTGATCGAGTAGGGCGCGCAGCCGCGAATGAACGCTTCGACGTCGGCGTACGCGAAGGTCCGTTTAGCCAGGCACTCGTCCATGAAGGCGAGGTTGCGTTCGAGGATGGCGCGGAGGACGGCGCGGTCGTCCTCGGCGATATCGAGCGCGGCCAAGCTATCGAAAGCCGTCTGGTTCCGCGTTCGGTAGACGAGCATTGGAGCGCGCCAGGCCTGATTGCCGGGCTGCCCCAGATAGGGGGCGACGATTTGATAGATGGCCATGCTGCTGTGGCCGACCGACTTGGTCAGTTGATAGACGAGCGGCACGGGGTCGGCCACCAACGGCTCGTGGCCGGGGCGATAGAGTATCATTTTGCCCCCCTCGCCGCTGAACAGCGCGAGCAGGATCGGCACGCGGTCGCGCATGTTTCGCTTGTACTTTTCGAGCGTCTCGTCGTAGAGCGTCATCATGGCCGCGTTCAAATCGAGGACCGCTTGTTCGGCGACGACGCGCTCGCTGGCCGGCTTTTCCTCGGCGACGACGACGCGCAGGAGGTCGGGAATCGCCGCGCCGTTAGCCAGGGTTGGCTTGTTCATGATTATTCTCCTCGTTGATTGGATACCGCTCTCACCCCGTGACCTGGCGGAACAGCAACGCTAACCCGCCCAAGATTCCAAGGATCGCTAGCAAGCCGACGAGCGAAACCCGCTTGCCCACGTCCCCCCGCGCCCGCAGCCAGGGGCCAAGCACGCGGTTGAGGATCGGCATTCCCCACCATTCGAGCATGCAGACGCTCGTGGCGTTGCCGATCAACATGGCCACGGCGAGGCCGAACCCCTGCGTATGCGGCGTGAGGAATATCGTGAGCAGCATGACGATGGGATAAAGCCCGAGCAACACCGTCAGCGCCATCTTCCAGTGGGGCGGGAAGACGCCGTCGTTTACATGGTCGGCGAACCAGGCTCCCAATCCCTGGGGCAGCGTCTTCACGCGAAAGCCGCGCGCTTCGCTGGGAATCCGCGCGGTCCACTCGGCCCGCGTCGGCGAGTCGATCCACCGTTGCAGCGCGGCCGCGTCGACGAAGTGGATGACGACGACCCAATCCCGTTCGTCCGGCGAGGTCGGCGGATATTGCTCCGTCCCCTGGTAGCCGGAAAAACCTTCCGCCGCGCGGGTGATGCCGCGCTGCCATTCCCTGAATGCTTCCCTGGTCGCGGGCGGAACGCGGTGGACGATGACCGAGGATGCCCGCGCGGCGCGGACTTCCATCGTCGGAGAGGCCGTGGAGTCCATGCGAGTTTCCTCTCAAAGAGTCAACGCTTCGGTCGCCGCGCCGCAATGGGTCTGGATGCTTTGGCAGGTGGCCGGCAGGTCCATGCGCAGCCAGTCGTCGCGGCCCGTCAACTCGCGGCGGGCGTCCATGACGGCGCGCTTGATGGCGAAATAAGCCGAGAGTCCCAGCGTCAAGCATGGCTCGCCGGCCGTCTTGGACGACTTGACGGCCAGCTTTTCGCCGCGCTCCTGCTCGGCCTGACGCACGGGGTCCACCAGCATGAGACGCACCCGGAAATCGAGCGGGATCGTCTTGCTGCACGGCGGCTTGTAGCTCCAGATGTTGTCGGTCACGAGGCCGCCGTTGTGGTCGTAGATGACCTCCTCGGTGGTGGCGAAGCCGACGCCCTGGATGTAGCCGCCTTCGATCTGGCCGATGTCGATGGCCGGGTTGGGCGACTTGCCGGCGTCGTACAGGAGGTCGGCGCGGAGGATGGTGAACTCGCCGGTGAGTACGTCGATTTCCACCTCGGTCGCGCCGGCGGCGTAGACGAAGTAGAGGAAGGGATGGCCCCGCGGCCGTTGCTCCGTGGGACCAGCGTAATGCGGGCTTTTATAGAGTTCAGCGGCGCTCAGGTTCACGCGATGAAACCAGGCCTTGAAGACGATCGCGCGCCACAAGTTGGCCCATTCGTAGCGCCAGCCCTCGATGCAGTCGTGCGGGTTAAATTGCTCCAGGTCCACGCAGAAGCGCTCCAGGCGTTCGCGCAGGACGCGGCACGCTTTCTCGACGGCGCCGCCATTGAGATCGTAGCCGGTGGAAGCGGCCGTGGCGGGCGCGTTGACGATGGCGTCGCTGTTGATGCCGGTGACGCGGATCCATTCCATCGGAATGCCCAGCGTGTTGGCGGCGAGTTGGCCGATCTTGGTGTTCAGTCCCTGGCCCATTTCCACGCCGCCATGCGTGACGACGACGGAACCGTCGGCCATGTTGACGTTCACCAGCGCGCTGGAGGCGTTGAGCGAGCCGCGCGGCTCCGTGAAGGCGATGCCGTACTTGTGCGGGATCATGGCGATGCCGCGCTTGCGCCAGCGATTGCTTCGATTGAACTGCTCGACCGCCGCCGCGCGCTTCTCGAAGTCGCACGATTCATACAGCGAATCCCAGAGTTCGCGGATGTTGCAGTAATAGAGGTCTTGACCGAAATGCGTCGCGTCGTGGCCGGCCGGCGATCCGGTTCGATAGAGATTCTTGCGGCGGATTTCCTCGGGCGACGCGCGCCGGCCCGTCGTCCGACTCAGTTGGTGCGCCACATGTTCGATGGCGTCTTCGACAATCGCGGTCGGCTGAACCGTGCCGAAGGTGCGGAAGGCGGTGTTGCTCGTCTTGTTGGTGCGGTAAACCGTGCCGTTGGCCTGGAGCGTGGGGATCGCGTAACAGGCGTCCGACTGGAGCAGGCTCAGGTCCATGACGGCGAAGGAGCAATCGTAGGTATCGCCGGCGTCGGACTTGTAATCGAGGTGCATGGCCCGGACGAAGCCGTCGCGGGTGTAGGCCACGTGATATTGACCGAGATACGGATGGCGCTTGCCGACGACGAGCATGTCGGTGGCGCGGTCGTAGAGAAGGCGAATGGGACGATTGAGCTTGCGCGCCGCGACGGCCGCCTGGGCGCCGATGATCCCCGCCCGGTGCTGTCTGCCGCCGAAGCCGCCGCCGATTTGCTCGACGAGAACCGTCACCTGATTGGCCGCCACGCCGAGCGCCCGGGCGATGCGTGCCTGGTCGCCATTGGGGTTCTGCGTCGTGTTGTAAACGGTCATGTGGTCATACATGCCGGGGACGGCCAGGGTACACATGGTTTCCAGGTAAAAGTGGGCCTGCGGGCCAGTGCGCAGCGTGCCGGCAAGCACTTCGGCGCCGGGAAACGGAGCGCTCGGATCGCGCAGCCAGCCGAGGTCGCCGCCGGGGCGCGCGATCGCCGGGATGCGTTGCTGCACGTCCTCGTCGGGGTCTTTGGCCTTGCGAATCATGGGCATCGCGGTGTCTTGCGCGATCGCCTCTTCCAGCGTCAGGACGGCGGGAAGGTCTTCATAGGCGATGCACTCTCGCTCGATGAAGACGGCGGCCTCCCGCGCCGCGACGAGCGTCTCCGCGACCGCCAGGCCGATGGGCGCCCCCACGGAGGTGACGATGCCGGCGCTGAAAACGGGATCGTCCTCGCCGAGGCCGATGAGCGGATTCCCCTTGGCCGGCACGTCGGCGACGGTGATGAACGTATCGAACTCGGGGTAGCGCTCGCGGAGCAACGCTTCCAGGCCGGCGGCATTCGGGATGAACGAGAAACGCGCGTGCGGCCGCGAACTCTTGACGAGGACCGCGTGCAGCCCGCCGACGGGTAGGGACACGTCTTGCGTGTACTTCACCTCGCCGGACGCCTGCGCGAAGGCCGCCCGTTTAAGCATCGGCTTCGTCAGCGGGTACAAATCGGGGTACTCGGTGAATTCCTGCACGCCGGCAGAAGGAGGCCGGATGTATTGATTCGCCGCCGACAGGTTGCCGGGCGTCACGCGCTCTGGTTCCCGCGCGGCGGCGACGTGCAAGAAGAACTTGTAGAAGAAGCTCTCCGCCAGCCGGCTGCGGTAGGGCGTCCCCATGCCCTCTTCGTCCATCGGAATGATACAAGCGCGGACTTCCTCTTGGAGTACCTCCAAAGCTTTCGTCAGCGTTTCGCCGTTCCAGGGTTTGCCCGTCAAGAACGTTTCCAGCGCGCGGGCGCGGTAGGCCATCGAAGCCAGGCCGCCAAAGACGGCCATCACTTCGCCGTGCAGGACGCAACCATTCTCATCGAGAAGCGCGCGGAAACCGGCGTTGACGATGGGATGCGCCATCTGCGGCCGGCGGGCGACGCGGTAGGTTTGCACGCATTCGCCCGACTGAGTGAACGGGATATGGAAGGACAGGAGGACCGCGTCGTCGGGCAACTCTTCGGTGGCGGGCATGTCGATCAGCGGGAATTCGTGGCCGCCGTCCGCGTAGTCTTGTGATCCAATCGTGACCGTCGTGCCGAGCGCCGCCAGCACGGTAAACAAGTCGGACGGGAATGGCCCGCCGCGCCGGGCATGGTCGCGGGTCATGAAGATGTTGCCGGCGACGCTTCCCGAACTGCGCACCTGATAGCCGGCGATCAGGCCGGCATGACGGCGCAACTCGCGGAGGCCAATCGTCTCCTCGGGCCGACGACGATGGATCACATCGCCCGTGAAGTCGATCAGCTTCTGAATCGGCACGGAGGCGCCGACGCGCAGCCCCTCCTGTTCGTCGGCGATGTGGCCTAGTTCCGCGATGGCGGCGATATCGATGAGAAATCGCGGCTTTTCCTGCTGATAGACTCCCGCGGCGGTGTTGCCGAAGACGAGTTTAACCTGCTCCTTGCCCGCTTCGGCCACGCATTGCTTCTTAAGGCGATGTACTTCCGCCAGCGAGGTAGGGCGATACCACTCGCGGCCGTTCGCCGAAAAACACAGGGCGCGCGGCGGTCCATCGGGCAGCGTCTCCAGGCTGATGCGCGTTAGGCCGTCGCGGCACGACACCTCGGCCGACGGGTCTTGCAGACACTTCATGCCCGGATCGGCGGCGCGATCGGAAGCGAGGCCGCGCACGCCGGCCAGGATGGGGCGATAGCCGGTGCAACGGCAAAAGTTGCCGCCGAAGGCGTCCTCGATCTCCTGCTCCGTGGCCTTCGGTTTCGCTTGCAGCAGGGCGTGCGCGTTCATGACGAAGCCGGGCGTGCAGAAACCGCACTGGCTGCCGTTGCTGGCCGCGATATGGAACTGGCACGGATCGAGTCCCTCGCGGACGCTGCCGATGCCTTCGACCGTGGTGACGGCCATGCCGTCCACGGCGACCAACGGCCGCAGGCAGGCGTTGACCGCTCGATGCACGGGGTCGCCCGTCGTCAAATCGCGGTGGGACAGCATCACGGTGCATGCGCCGCAGCCTCCCTGACCGCAGCCCACCTTGGTCCCGGTCAAGCCGATGGCGTGCAAGTAATCGGTGAGCAAGACCGTCGGGTCGGGGTCGGCGATGCTTACCTTTCTGCCGTTGACGAGGAACGACAGTTGATTCGAGTAGCTCGCCTTTAGCCGTTCCTCGAGGTTGACTTGATTCATGGTCGCCTTTGTCGCGGGATTATTGCCGCACGAAACCGGGGCGATCACTCGCCGGCGTATCGTCCACGTTACCGCCACCGGCGTCAAGCACGGCAGCCGCGCGGCGCGGCGTTTCCCAGGCGGGAGGTGATAGGCGGGGATAAGAGATGAATTGACAGTCTGTTGCCGCTTGGCAACCGATCGTTATTGGTCTGGAATCGGTCGGGGCTTTCGAGGGGGAAGCGGACGATTCTTGTCGAAACGACCCAGGTATTCACGCGCGCGATCATCGACGATTGAGTCCGCCCAGATCCCCTCGTAAATTGGCTCCGTCGAATCGACATCCTTCCGCGCGGCGTCCACCAGATCGCCCCAGTGTCGGCAAAAGTCGATTTCGTAACACATGGAGCGCGCTGCGGGGTGCGCGTGAAAAACCGCTCGGTTGTAGTCGCGCACTTCGGAGGAATGAGAAAAACTTAACGTCCACAGCAGCGCGTGCCATCCGCGGCCACCGGGCTTCATAGTGCGAATAAACCGAAGACTCTCGCTCGGACCGAGGCATTCGTTGTAGCGCACCGCGGCATGGCTGTGGCCCGGCAACTCATGCGCGATGACGAGTCGCAAGGCGTCGGTATCCCGACTTCTAGCCAGCTGATCGATGAAGGCATTGAGGTACTCATAACCGCCAAGGCAATGTGGCCCCTTGGCGTGCAATCGATTACATTCGGCCCGAAGCGCCGTGAAAGCGAAGCCAGGGGCCGTCGCCGTTTCGGGGGGCGATTCATTCGTTGCGGCTATGGCCGTCCAGCCAAGCAGCAAGCCGATAACTGGAGGCCAGCAGGTTCTTTGCATTATTTCCTCTGCTAGGAGAGTGTCTGAGATTTAGTTTACCCAAGTTGCCATTTTTCGTACCATGCGTCTGGCCGTTTGCCTGGAAGCACGACCGTCCGTTTGGCGTGGAGGTCGATCATGGACGATCCGGCGCGGAAGACCTACCGTCCCTG
>JBBSES010000087.1:0-12148 GCA_038239465.1 Gemmatales bacterium | reverse complement strand
GGGCCGGCCGTCTCGGTCGGCAACGACCGCGCCGCCCGCGTCAAATGCCGCGACGCCTGGGCCGCCTGGTGGACCAAGAATGGCGAAAGGGCGAAGTTCCCGCCGACCGCCAAGCCGTTGGGTCATACGCTGGTCATTCTCCTGTCTCCTCAGCCCGAGGTGCGCGTGGGCACCCTGCGCGAAGTGGACGCCAAGGGCAAGACGCTCTGGCAAGTGAAGGACGTCGGCTTTCCGCTCGACGCTCAACTCCTGCCGGGCGACCGCATCCTGTGCGCCGAACACGGCAACAATCGCGTCGCCGAGCGCGACCGCGCCGGCCGCGTCGTTTGGGAGCATAAGGTACAGGAAGGCCCGCTCGTCGCTCAGCGCCTGGCCAACGGCAACACCTTCATCGTCACCGAACGCCGCATCCTCGAGGTGGACAAGACCGGCAAGGAAGTCTTCACCTACACGGGCTCCGGCAAAAACGGCGACGAGGACGAGGACGCGACTCTGTTCCGTAAGGCGGCCAAGCTGCCCAACGGCGACATCGTCTACGTCAACGGCAGCCAGGAGTTCGTGCGCCTGGGGCCGGATCGCAAGGAAATTCAGCGTTTCACCATCGATGTGCCCACGGGGGGCGTGCGGACCAACGGCGGCCGTATCGATGTGCTGCCTAACGGCAACGTCTTGCTGCCCTTCATGAACGACAACAAGATCGTCGAGTTCGACAGCGAAGGCCAAAAAGTATGGGAAGCCACGGTGGAGCAACCCGTCAACGCCGTTCGCTTGCCCGACGGCCATACGCTCGCCACGACGTTCACGCAGCCGCGCGCCATCGAACTCGATCGCTTCGGTCGAGAGGTGTGGGACTACAAAGGCGAGACGCGCGTGACGCGGGCATGGCGTCGGTGAGAGGGACAAGCCCGAGTCATACACCTCAAAATCTCCGCGGACCTTACGAGCCATTTCGGCCTTCCATTCAGGTTCTGCGGCAACTTCGGCGCTCATTTAGGGTGCCGACGACCGCCGTATAGCAGCTGACCGGATGGTATTTTCGGCAATCACAAGACAGGTTTCCACGTCGGTGAGCAGGGAGGCAGTCGCAAAGGAGAAGCGCGGGGCGAAATCGCTAGTGCCGAAGGGTGCAGCCGCCGTTAACGGGCCGATTTTCCCCGAGTAGGATAACGGAAGAGTAGATGGTTAGCGAGTATCCCAGCCAATGAACATAGCTTCGCCGGCTGCCTTCGCTGACGCCCTCGATAAGCTCCCCCTATTGACCGCCTCCCACCGGGCACAATTGTCCTTGGACCTGCCGTCGAAGTTCATCGACGCGCGCTCTCGCCAAACATTTGCTCGAACGCGGCTGGGTGACTTCTTATCAGGTCAATCGCATACTGGTCGGCCACGGCGCCGATCTCGTCTTAGGCCCCTATCTACTATCAAGAAATAACGCACGCCCTCACCGCGGCGAATGGCCCGCGATGCGCGCCTGGATGCGCAGCCCCAACGTCAGTTCCTCGGCCCCTTCGAGTTCGATGACCACTTCGCGGTAATACATGTCCTTGTATTCTCCGGGACCATCGCTGCGCGGCACGTTTTTGCCGCCCATGCGTCCCGAGACCTCGACCACGCGGCCGCTATACTCGCGTCCCGGAAAGCCGTCCGCCGTCACCGTCGCCGCCTGCCCCACCTGGATGCGACCGGCATCGAGTTCCTCCACGAAAGCGCGGGCGCGGCGCCGCGATACGTTCGCCATGTGCAGCACCGGGTCGACCTCGCCACCGCGTCCGCCCGGCGCGATCTGCACGCCCGCTTCCTTGTGGATTTGCAGGATGCGGCCGGCCACCGGCGCCACCACCCGCGTCTTGGCCAGTTCCGCCCGCGCCAGTTGCAGACGCGCCTCCGCCTCCTGCTTCTTCGCGCTCGCCGTCTTGACCCGGTAGAAGACCTGATCGTGTTCCTGCTTCGAGACGGCGCTGCCGCGCGTCATCTGCTGGGAGCGCGCGAGGTCGGCCTCCGCCAGGGTCAATTGCGCCTGCGCCGCCGCCAGTTCCGCTTCGGCCAAAACCACCTGCGCCCGCTGGCTGTCGTTGGCCAACTCGAAGAGCAAGGCGCCGGCCGGCACGTCCTGATGCAGCTGGACGAACACCGCCTTCAAGGTGCCCGCCGCCTCCGGCGCCAACGGCAGTTCTCGACCGGCCCCTTCCACGACGCCGTTGGCCGCGACTTCCGTGTTTCGCGGCGCGCTCGGCGCCGCCGCGCGATTCTGGCCGTTGCCGGAAAGCGCCCAGACGATAACGACCGCCAGGAAACCGACGCCGCCCAGCGCCAGGACCGACCGGCGCCACCCGCGTAGCCATCCCAGACGGCGCGCGAGCGCGGCTTTTATGACGGGCCTTTCAATGGCGAACCGAGGTGCCGTTGCGTTCATGCCTATTCTCCGGAGGCGAGGGAAGTCGAGATGGTGCCGTGTCGCCGGGCTTGCTCGCCCGGACGAGACGCCCATCGTCCAAGTGCAGGATGCGGTCGGCGTAGGAATAGATGCGATTGTCGTGCGTCACCAGCACCAGCGTCATGCCGCGCTGCCGCACCAGATCGGTCAGCAGGCGCATCACCAGTTGGCCGTTGTCCGCGTCGAGCGACGCGGTTGGCTCGTCGGCGAAGAGAATGGACGGCTCGTTGGCCAACGCCCGCGCGACGGCCACGCGCTGGCACTCGCCCGTACTCAATTGCGACGGCCGCAGATGAGCGCGGTCCTTCAAGCCGAGCGGCTCCAGCATCGCCCAGGAGCGCGCCATCGCCTCGGGCCGACGCTGGCCCCGCATGACGAGCGATAGGGCGACGTTGTCCAGCGCCGATAGCGTGGGGAAGAGGTTGAAGGTCTGGAAGATAAATCCCAGGTGCGCGCCGCGGAAGGCGTTGCGTTCCGCGGCGCTTCGCGCGGAAACGTCCTCGCCGAGCAGTTCCACGCGGCCTTCGTCGGGCGTCAGCAGGCAGCCGAGGATGGATAACAACGTGGTCTTGCCGCTGCCGGACGGACCTACTAAATAGGCGATTTCGCCGACGGCGATGCCCAGGCCGGCTCCCTTGAGGATCGGCGTCCGCCGCGCGCCGGCGCCGAAACTCTTGTGGACGCCGCACGCCAGGATCGCCAGAGAAGCCGTCATTGCCGCGACCTCGCACCGAGAATAACCTGGCGAGCGGGGGGCGTTAGCCCCCTGTTGATGGTTCCAACAGGGGGCGTTAGCCCAGGCGTTAGCCCCCGCTCGCCAAGCAAAGGCTTGTTGCGGTATATGGCGACCATCTCGTCGTCACGGCCGACAGCGGCAAGCGCCCGGTGCGACCACTCGGCGGCGGCGCATACCCGAAGCGCAGCAGGAACGCGGCGCGGCCCGTGCGCAGTTCGGGCAGCAATTCCCGCAGCCGCCGCCGCAATTCCTCCAGCTTAGGAGAGGCGCGCCGCGGGTCGCGTTCAACCGCGCCTTCCAGCACCGGCAGCGACATCATCGGTTGGACGGCCAATCCCTCCGCGGTCAACGCCAGCCAGGCGCGCTGCAGCGCCATGCCGACTTCCACGTCCGTCGAAGGCTCGCCGTCGGGAGCGACCACCAGGCACAGGCCGCTGGCGCTGGCGACCAGGCGTTGGCTATGGACCGCGAACTGCCGCAAGGCGCCGCTGAGGTGGACCATCCAAGGAGGCATCCCGCGCAGACAACGCAGCGCCAAACGATCGCTCGTCGAGAGTTCCAGAGCGTCGAGCGACAGGCCGACTTCGACGGCTTCCGCGCGGGGGCGGTCGAAGCGCACGTTGGCCAGGAAGGCGCGGCGCATGTCGGCCGCGCCAAACATCAGGGCGTCGGCGCGGCCGATCAGCGCCGCCAGCTCCGGCAAGCGACCCCGGTCGGCGAGCCAGTGCGTGACGATGGCGGACGGTTCGGCGGTGGCGCCGCGCAGTCGATCCAGCACTTGCGGCGCCAGGTCGCGGCTATCGTAGCGGCGGCGATTCGTGACCCGCGCCGCCACCGCGGGGGCCACCTCGGCGGCGACTGGATCGACGCCATGCAAACGCACTTGCGCCAATGCCTCGGGATCGTCGGGCGTTTCGCGGCATAGGTTCCAACCGCGGCGGTCGGCGGTTTGGAGCATGTTTTCCAGGGCGGCCCCGAGGGCGACGCGCGCCATGCGCTGGCCGGCATTCATCGGTGACGGATCGCGCGCGGGATCCAGAACCAGCGCCACGCGGTTCGATGCCTCGTCCACGACGAAGCGCCACGGCTGCGTGTTGTCGCCGGAGGGCGCCCGTTGGGCCGCGGTCAACAGGGTCGTCAGGGCGGCGTTCATGGCGTTTCCCCCATTCCCTGGCGCAGGCGTCGGGCCAGCCACCAGCGTTTCAGCCGCTGCCAGGGATGGCGATTGCCGCCCCAGAGATAGCCGCTCTGAAGCCGAGAGCGATAGGCGTCGAACTGAGCATAGCACGGCGCGGGCCGCAGGCCGCCGCGACGCAGCAATATCTTCGCCACTTCGGTCGCGGCCACGCCGGCGCAAAGTTGACACGCCAAACCGACCGAGGGGCCACGTCCCGATTTCAGATCGACGCGCTTCAAATCCAGGTAGCAGAGGTGTGTGGCCCGCGGCGCCAGGCCGACGGCAAAGGCGGCCAGTTGGTCCACCGGGTCTTGGCCGTCGCGCAGGTCGAAGTAGTCGTCGAAGCTCATGCCGTTGGGATCGAAGACGAGCCAGGCGGTGCTAAAGCCGAGCGGCCCAGCGGTGACGGCCCAGATGCCGCGGCGCCGCGCCTCGCGGAAGAGGAGGCGGCGGGCGTCGAGGGCGAAGAAGTCGATGCCGTCAATGTAGACATCGACGCCGTCGAGGAATCGTCCGACGTTATCGGGCGTGACCGATTCGGCGAAGACGCGGAGTTCGAGTTCGGGATTGATCGCCCTGGCCTGTTCGGCGAGGACGACGGCCTTGGCCCGGCCCAGTGTGTTGGTGGACGCGCCGTGCTGACGGTTGAAGTTGGCCAACTCGAAGCGGTCGGGATCAGCGATATGAAAGGAGCCGATGCCGAGTCGGGCGAGGGTGGCGAGGTGAACGCCGCCAACGCCGCCGAGCCCGGCGATGGCGACGCGGCTGTCGCGCAGTCGCCGCTGTTCGGCGTCGCTCAGCAAACCGGCGTGGCGGGCAAAGGCCTCGTCGTAAGACCACGGCGCGGCGGCGTCTTCGGGATGGACGGCGGGGAGCCATTCGATATCGACCATAGGAGGTACTCGCAAAACGTTGCCACGAGCCGGAAGCGTGAGCGACGGGTACTTGAGTTCGGGCCGGAAAATCCGTCGCTTACGCTTCCGGCTCGTTGGTTTCCTAGCCGCGTAGCACGCTGGCCGGGTCGATGCCGCGAATGCGCCAGTAAGGGAACCAGGCGGCCAGCAGACACACGCCGACGACCAGGACGATGCTTAATGCCGCGACCCCGCCGGTCAGGATCACAGGCGCCCGCGCCGTACTCAAGAGCGCGCCGATCAGGACGGCGCCGAGCAAGCCGGCCAGGCCGCCGATGATCGCGTTGCCCAGCGCCTGCACCAGAATGAAGCGGCCCACGGAACGGTCGTTGGCGCCGAGCGCCTTGAGCGTGGCGAACTCCTTCAAGCGTTCGGTGACGGACGCATACAGGGTTTGCGCCACCACGGCGAGGCCGACGAGCAATCCCAGGAAGGCGGCCAGGCCGAAGCTGATGCCGATGCCGGTGCGCGTCAGCCAGTATTCCATGCAGATTCGGCTCCAGGTGTCCCGATCGCGGACTGCGAGCAAGTCGGGCACTTCGGCGCGTATGCGCGCCGTCAGTTGCATCACGTCGGTGTTGGGCCGGGCCTTGACCAGGAAATAGGAGCATTTGTCTTGCGGCACGTCGCAGTATTTGCGCGCTCGGTCGATCGTCGTGAAGATGTAGGGATTAGTCGTGAAGCCGACGATGCCGTGAGTGCGCGCCACCACGCGCGCCCGATAGCCGTTGATCTCGCGCGTGTCGCCGATGCGGCAATCGCCCAGCTTTTCGGCGTCGCAGACGTCGATGGAGATGGCGTCGGGGCGATGGCCGATCGCCCTCGGGTCGCCCTCGGCCAGCGCCCACGGCCCGCCAAGGAGGCTCGCCGGCTCGCAGCCGATGACCAGGACGTTCTCGAAGCGGCCGTCGGGCATCTTGGCCTGGCCGAACATGACGACGTAGGGATCGACGCGCTCCACGCCCTCGATCTTGCGGAGGCGCTGCACCCAGCGTTCGGGCACGAAGCCGCCGATATCGACGTTGTTCATGTGCCGATGGCCGACCCAGATATCGGCGCCGCCATTGTCCACGAGCAAGCTCGCCTTCTGAATCAGGCCGAGGAGCAGCCCACCCTGCAGGTTGACGAGGATGACCGAGAAGGCGACGCCGAGCAGTGAGACCAGGAGTTTGCCGCGGTCGCCGAGCATCGCCTTGATGGAAAGGAGCCACATAGATCAATGCCTCAGTGGGGCGTCGGGTCGGCCGGGAAAGCGACTTACCAGCGGCGCGAACTGCCGAGCGCCTCGGCGTTTTCCCGAATTCGCTTGACCGTCGCCAGCCGCGTCCGGCTCGATCGGGCGGCGAAGTAGTACACCAGATGTTCCGGCATGCGCGGCGCCGCCAGGACGCTGGCAGGCAACGGTTCTCCGAAGATGCGACGATACATCTCGGGGGCGCGGGAAGCCATCGTCTCGGGGTTCAGATAGAAGGCCTCGGCGGGGTGGCCCTGGACCGCGTCGTACGACCGGCGCGGCCCCAGGGACAAGAAGCCGTGCAGCTTGGTATAGAAGGACGTGTGCCGCGGATTGACGGTAATTACCGTGGTATCCGCTCCTCGGCCGACCTGATATTGCCAGCCCAGGCGCATCATGGTCGGGAAGACGTGTAAGAATTCGCGCAGGCTTAGGCCCCGATCCGCCAAGCTGCCGGTCTCGAACAGACGGCGTCCCTGGTGGCGGAGTGCTTGAATCTCCGGCCGATAGAGACTCTCCAGAGGCAAGCCCAGCGGGGCGTTGTCGGGCACCAGGGAAAAGGTGGCGACGACGCGGCCCTCGGCCTTGGCGACGAGGACGACGGTGTCGGGCAGCGCGTGGTAGTCGGTGAAGCGGCAGTCGGCGCCTTCGCCCTCGTAGCCGCATGCCTGGTAGTTGTCGGCCACCAGTTGAAACGCCTCTTCCCACTCCTGACGGGTCGAAGCGAACTTGACCTGGATGTCGCGGGAAATGCCGGGCACGGGCACCGAAGCGGCAGTCGCGCCGCGCGGCAGCCGCAACGACACGCGGGAGGGCACCACGACGGTCAGCCCCGCGCTGCCGCCGCGAAAACCGTAACGTTCCTTGGGAAGAATGGTGGCCATGCTCATGAATGTTCTCCCAGGCTGGGCGCGCGGCGTCTCCGAGACCGCGCCATCCGCGGTCCTTTCCTCAAAATGAACGATCCCGAATAACGGAAGTGGAGAGAGTCGATCCCGTCACGCTTTTCGAGTGCGAAAACCCTTCACGGATATATGCGCGCCGAGAGTACGTCGATTCCGCATTCTCTAGAAATTATCGAAGCCGACCCGATGCGATAGAGTTCCGGGCGATCGCTCTATTTCTCGATCACGGTCCGCTGACCGAGAGGTTGCCGGGAAGCCTCGCGTTCGAAAAACGCGCGAATGGCGGAGAAATGGGACAGGTGTGGAGAGGACACCGATAGAACGAGGGGATCGCGTTCGCGGCAGGGACCGAACGCCGAGAGATTTCATCTTATCCGTCGTTCGCGGGAATTCCACGAATCTATCCACGCCGGGGGCCTTCGATTCCGGGTTCGCGCGTCAATATTAGGCACGCTCGGGAGGCGGCCCATGGCTCGGGTCGCCGGACGCCGCCGGGATAGAACAGGTCCTCGCGTTCGCGTGCCCCGAGCCAGATCAGGAAATCGCGCAAAGCGCATCGATCGGTAAGGCTCGTGACCACCAGGCTGCCGGCCACCGCGACGGTAAGAAACAACCAGAGCGGATGGTGCGCCAATCCCAGTGTCGTGAAAAATAGCACGCCACTTCCCGCCAGCAGACGCCCCCAGCGATCGACGCTCCACGGACGGCGGCCGCCGGCAACCGCCGCCGCTGTCCGCGTGGGCGGGAATTGGCTGCATTGTTTTCCGGCCGTGGCGACATCCTCGCGCGTTGGCCGCGAATTATGCGTCATCATGGTCAGATCACCTTGCGGTCGCCGTCAGCGGAAAAAAGGGACACGAGGAGCTTATTACGAGATCGGCAACGGCGTCTTGCCCAGGGTCCAGAGGCGAATCGCCCCGTCGGCGCAACCGGCGGCGAGCGTTTTGCCGTCGGGAGAAAAGGCGACGGAGAAGATGCCGCCCGTGGCGGGCCGCTCCAGGACCGCGATCGGCCGACCCATTTCCGGTTCCCAAAGCCGCACTTCGCCGGGGAAAGCCCGCCCGCCCGCCGAAGCCAACGTTCGGCCATCCGGGGAGAACGCCAGGAAGGCGACGAGTTGTTCGTGGCCGCTCAGGGTATGGCGGACGCGCCGCGTCTTGACGTCCCACAAGCGAATGGCGCGCACGCCGCCGAGGGCGAGCGTTTGCCCATCGGGAGAATAGACGGCACACTGAACGCCGGCGTTGGCGCCGCCCGGTTCCGCTTCGATCCGCTCCCGTTCCTGGCCGGTCGCCACGTCCCATAGGATGGCTTTGCCATCGACCACGCCGCATGAGGTTGCCAGCGTCTTGGCATCGGGAGAGAACATCAGCGTTTGACAATACTTAGCGCCGGCAAGCGTAAGCAATTCCCTGCCGCTGGCTACGTCCCAGATCTTAACGCTTCCCGCGGCGCCGAAACCGGGCGAGGAGCCGGAAGCGGCAATCAAGCGGCCGTCGGACGAGAATGCCGCGACGATGAGGAAACCGTTCGGCACGCGCAACTCGTGGAGCACCCGCATGGTGTCGCGGCGCCGGAGCACGACGGTGGGGCCGATGTTATCGGAGCCGACCGTGGCCAGGGTACGGCGATCCGGAGAGAACGCGAGCGCGTAGGGCACGCTCGGATCGGGCGAAACGCCATTTCTCACATCCAGGTCGCGCATTCTCAACATGCCGGCGTTTCCCGAAAAGGCGATCGCGCGGCCTTCGGGAGCGAAGAGTACCGGCGGCGGGTTCGTGTCCATCGTTCCGAACGCTCCAGCGAACTGCCAGGTTTCCTCCTTTGGAGGCGTGAGAAGCGAGACCGCGATGGACACCGTCGTCAAGATCAGCAGCACCTTGGCCCAGAGCCTGATCTTGGCCCACGCCATTGCCCTGGCCGCCATGTCCGCCAGCCCACATGCCTGAGCGGAAAGCACCCCGGCGGGAAGCGCGTTGCCGCCGTTCAGCAGTGCAGCGGCTTGCACGGTCGCGGTAGTCGCCAGCGAAGGCACGGCGGCGGTCGCTGTCTCTTGCGCCAGCGCCACCCCCAGCGCGCCGGCCGAGAACGCGAGGCCGCGCCGCGCCAGACGACTACGGAGTTGATCCCGGCCGCGCGACAGCCGCGATAGCACCGTCCCGCGCGGGCAGCCCAGCTGCTGGGCCGCTTCCGCGGTGCTGCGTCCCTCCAGATAACAGAGGACCAGCGGCGCGCGATACTTCTCCGCGATGTGGCCCAATTCCTCGTCGAGCATCGGCCGAAGGTCGTTGGACGTCGCTTCGCCCCCGGCCGTCGCCTTGCCGGGAATGTCGTCGCATCTTTCCTCCTTGGCGCCGCGCTTCCGCGCGCCCGTCCGCGCGCGCAGGGCGACACGATAGGCGACGCCGTGCAGCCAACCGCCGATCGAGTCCATGCGCGCCACGGAGGCCGCCTTGCGCGTCAGCAGCACGAACGTGGCCTGGAACACGTCCTCGGCGTCGTGCGTCTGCAATCCCAGTCGCTGGCAGGCGCGCAGGACCATTGGCCCGTGCCGCCGCACCAGGGCCTCGAAGGCCGCCTGGTCGCAATGGACGGTGAATCGGTCCAGTAACTGCGCGTCAGTTTGCGCTTCCGCGCGGGGCGAGTGGCCCGGGCTGGGTGCGATCATCTGGCTCGGAACCCTCCCATCGTGCCACCGACGGGCCAGCCGTTGGCGTCGTCCTCGAGCAGGCGGATCACGCGGGGCGACAGGACCCTATGAAGGGGTTCGCGCCGGCCGGCGATCCGCGTCACCGCTTCGATCAACGAAGCGATCCACGCTTCCGGAGGCCCGCTGGCGAACCCGTGCGTTGGGAGACGGGAGATCGCGGCAAGACGATTCATGGCCGACCTTCCTCCGGTTGCGCTGCCTACCGTGATGGTAATGCAACGAGGAGGGAGGTCGATTCCAAGATTTTCGCTCTATTCCACATTCTTCGGAAACACCGTTCGGCCACCCACCACGGTACGCACCACCTCGATGTCCTTGATCTTCTCCGGGTCCGCTTTGTGAGGGTCTTTGCCCAGGATCACGAAGTCCGCCAACTTGCCCGGCGCGATCGATCCCTTGGTGCTTTCCTCGAACGACGCATAGGCGCCGTGCAGCGTACAGATGCGCAGGGTCTCGGCCACGGCGATCTTCTGGTCCGCTCCCCAGACGCGGCCCTTGACGTCCTTGCGCGTCGCCATGCTCTGGATGGCCATGAGCGGCTCGAATGGCCCCGGCACGTAGTCGGAAGCGCCGGCCACCTTAATCTTGTGATCCAGAAACGAGCGATGGGCGAACATCCACTGCAATCGCTCGTCGCCATACTGCGCCCACTTGTCGCCGTGATAGTGGACGTATGTGTAAAAAGGCGTGGGGATGGCGCCGACGGCCGCGATGCGCTTGAGCAGCGATGAATTGACCAACGTGCAATGCTCGATACGGTGCCGCGGATCGGGACGCGGGTGCAGCCGTTGGGCCATCTCGAACGCGGTAAGCACCATGCCGATCGCCACGTCGCCATTGGCGTGGACGCCCACTTGAAAGCTATGTTGGTGAGCGTCCACGACTTGATCGTTCAGTTTGTCCTGCGTGGTGACGAGAATGCCGAAGTCGTCCGGCCGGCCGACGTAGGGCTTGCTCATGCGCATGGTGCGCTCCGACGCCGAACCATCGACGTACACTTTCAGGCCGCCGATTCGCAGCATGTCGTCGCCGAAGCCGCCGCGCAGCCCGGCCGCCCGGAAGGTTTCGAAGAGGCTATGCGCGGCCATCACGAACACCCGGAAACGCAACTCGCCGGCCGCGCGCGCGTCCTGATAGGCGAGGAAATTCGCTTTGTCGGCGTCGGCGTCGTGGACCGACGTCAGGCCCGCCGCCGTCATCAACTCGGCGATGACCTTCACCCCTTCCTTGCCCTGCTCGCGCGTCGGCACCGGCAGCTTCTTGACGAGATCGACCGCCTTCTCGGCGGCCAAGCCGGTCAGTTCTCCCTTGGCGTCGCGGCCGTATTTGCCGCCCTCGGGGTCGGGCGTGGCCTTGGTGATGTCGGCCAGCTGAAAGGCGAGGCTATTGTAAATGGCGGTATGGCCGCCCCTGTGGGTAACACGGACGGGATGCTTGGGAACCGCCGCGTCCAGGTCGGCACGCGACAGAGGCCGGCCGTCGGTCAGTTTGGTGTCGTCGTACTTGAAGCCGATGACCCAGTCGCCTTCTTTGGTCTTGGCCGCTCGCTTCGCCAGTGCTTCCTTGATGCCGGCGATGCTTCGGTGATCGCAATCGACGAACATCAGATGTTCGGCGCCCGACGCGGCCGGGTGCGTGTGGGCATCGATGAACCCCGGCACCACGGTCATCCCCTCGGCGTCGATGATCCGCGTGTGCTTGGTGGCAAGCTTGCGGATCGCGGCCGTGCCGCCGACGGCCATGAACCGACCGTGCCGCACGGCGAACGCCCCGGCCTTGGGCCGCGCGTCGTCCACGGTGTAGACGACCGCGTTGACGACGATCAGGTCTGGCCCGCGATCTGGATCGTCGCCCTCTTCGGCGGCGCCCGCCGGCCAGTGGCCGTAGCCCAGCGTCGCCGCCGCCAGGGCGCTCGACTTCAGGAACGCACGTCGGGGATGGGATGGCATGGGAGAATTCTCCTGTATTCGTTCATTGGTTAGCTACGCTTCGTAGAAGCGTTGTGTCCAACGCTTCTACGAAGCGTCGCTAAACCATG
>JBBSES010000086.1:0-12236 GCA_038239465.1 Gemmatales bacterium | reverse complement strand
GGTGGCCGGGAGGGGTGGACGGTGAACGGTGGACGGTAGACGGTGGGAGGAAGCAGAAGTGGACGGTTATAGGCGGGTACGCCTTTGCATTTTCCGTCCACCGTCCACCGTCCACTTCTTCACCGTCGCTCCAGCCACGCATCGTTGCCGCCGTACTGCGCGCGGAGCTTGTCGAGGGTTTCGCCGTCTGGCTTTTCCCACAGGCCGCGGTCGGCCGCTTCCAGGAGTCTTTCGATCATGGTCCGTTCCGCCCAGGGGTTGACGCGGCGCAGGAACTCGCGGACAGGCTCATCGAAGAGGTAGGTCTCCGCGAGGCGCTCGTACATCCAGTCATCGAGGACTTCGGTAGTGGCGTCGTAGCCGAAGAGGTAATCGACGGTGGCGGCCATCTCGACGGCCCCCTTATAACCGTGGCGCATGACGCCCGCCAGCCAACGCGGATTGACCACGCGCGAGCGGAAGACGCGGCACGCCTCCTCGCGCAGGGTGCGGGCGCGCACGTCGTCGGGCCGGCTCGTGTCGCCGAGGTAGGCGGCCGGCGTTTGGCCCGTCAGGGCACGGATGGCCGCGATGGCGCCGCCGTGAAACTGGAAGTAATCGTCGCTATCGAAAATGTCGTGTTCGCGGTTGTCCTGATTCTGGGCGACCACCTCTGTATGTGTCAGGCGTAACTCGAAGGCGTCGCGCTCGGCGTGGCCATCGTCCGCTTCCGCGCCGGTGTAGGCGTAGCTGCCCCAGGTGAGATAAATCTCGGCCAGCTCGGCGACGCTTTGCCAGTTGCGGGCGTCGATGGCTGGCAACAGGCCCGCGCCATAGGCCCCTGGCTTGCTGCCGAAGACGCGCAAGCCGGCGCGCCGGGACGCCTCTTCCACGGGCAGGGCGTTGTCGCCCAGCGAAAGACGCGCCGTGTCGCGCGCCACGGCGGCGCGCAGGAAGTTGCGATCCAGCGGCTCCTGCAGGCCCGCCACCAGGCGGACGGCGTCGTTAAGCAAGCGGACGAGGTTAGGAAAGGCGTCGCGGAACAGGCCGCTGATGCGCACGGTCACGTCGATGCGTGGCCGGCCGAGTTCGATCAGCGACATCGCCTCGATGCCGACGACACGCCGACCAGCGTCGTCCCAGCGCGGCCGGACGCCGAGGAGGTACAGGATTTCGGCGATGTCGTCGCCGCCAGTGCGCATGTTGCTCGTGCCCCAGACGACGAGGGCGATGCTTTCGGGATAACGGCCAGTGCGTTCGAGGTGTCGTTTCAGCAGCGCGTCGGCGGCGGCGCAGCCGACGCGCCAGGCGGTCGGCGTCGGCACGGCGCGCACGTCGAGCGAGTAGAAATTGCGGCCCGTCGGCAGCACATCGGCGCTGCCGCGCGTCGGGGCGCCACTCGGCCCCGGCGGCACGAAGCGGCCATTGAGTGCCGTCAATATGTGGTCAATTTCCTGATGGCACAGGCGCAGACGTGGGTAGATGACATTACCCAGGTATGCGAGCGTTCGGGCGGCTTGCCCGTCGCTTGTCTGGCTCCCCGCCCCTAAAGGGGAGGGGAGCCAGATGGATGCTTCGTTGGTTGCCGGTTCAGCATTGACAGGTATGCAATCGTTGATGTTTTGCCGAGCCAGCGCGTTCAGGGCTTCCACCACATCGCCACAAGTGCGCGGCGGCGTGGGCAAACGCAGGCGATGGCCGGGTGGCGCCGGTGCCGCCAAATCGCGGCACAGGGTGCCGTAATCGAGGCCGTGATCCTGAGCCACGGCGCGCGGCAATCCGGGGATCGTCCCATTGTCGATGCGCACCAGCGACAGCAGCAAATCGACCAATTGCTCTCCCTCGGGCAACCGACCCAGGACGTGCAAGCCGTCGCGGATTTGCGCTTCCTTGATCTCGCACAGGTAGCCATCGACGCGCGACAGAAAGGCCGGCAACTCGGCGTCGGTAGGCGGCGCGTCGTGGTCCAGGTCGCGGTACAGCTGGGCGTCCGCGATCAGCTGGCCGATTTGCTCCAGCACCAGCGGTGTCTTGCCGGGGTCGAGGTTTTGCACCGCGTAATACTCGTCCAGCAGAGTTTCCAGACGGCGCAGGTCGCCATAAGTATCGGCGCGCGTCATCGGCGGGATCAAATGATCGACGATGACGGCGGCGCTGCGGCGTTTCGCCTGTGTTCCCTCGCCGGGATTGTTGATGATGAACGGATAGATGTTGGGCAAATCGCCGAGCATTGCTTCGGGATAACAGGCGGCGCTGAGGGCCAGGCTCTTGCCGGGCAGCCATTCGAGGTTGCCGTGCTTGCCGAGGTGAATGACGGCGTCGGCCTCGAAACCATAACGCAGCGCGCGATAGAAGGCGAAGTAGTACGGGGGCGGCGCCAGGTCGGGGCTATGATAGACGGCGGCGGCGTCCTGGTCGTAGCCGCGCGACGGCTGAATGGCGACCAGGATATTGCCGAAACGCAGGCCGGGAAGAGAGAAGCCGTCATTCTCGTAGTGCGGCGACTGTTCGGGACCGCCCCATTGTTTCACGATGCCGGCGCGGGCCGCGTCGGGCAGATGACCGAGTTCTTCCGAATATGCGGCCGTCGAGACGCGGGCGAAACCAACGCCATCGCTGGCGCAATCGAGGTCGTTGCGCGAAGCGTCGATCAGGTTTTCGATTAACTGTTGCCCGTCGATCGGAAGTGACGGCCCGGTGTCGTAGCCGGCGTCGCGCAACGCAATTAATAAACCGTGCAAACTGGCCGGCGTGTCGAGACCAACTGCGTTGCCGACGCGCGCGTTCTTGCTCGGATAGTTGGCGAGTAAGATGACGACACGCTTGTCGGCGTTGGCCTTGAAGCGCAACGCGGCCCAACGCGCCGCCAGGTCGGCGACATGGGCGATGCGATCCGCGCGCGGTTGATAGCGGACCACATCGGTTTGCAGAGCTCCGTCGTAACTCCTCGTGTTTTTGAACGAGACGGCCGTGGTGATGATGCGGCCATCGAACTCCGGCAGGGCGACGTTCATGGCCACGTCGCGCGGCGCCAGGCCGGCCACGTTCGCGGCCCAGACGTTTTCGCTGCTGGAGCAGAAAATCGCTTGCAGGATCGGCACGTCGAGGGCCGCGAGATCGGCATTCGGCCCGGCACTGAAGCTCGTCGTCGTCAACAGCACATCCACGGAACCGGGGGCGAGGAATTGGCTATCCTTCAAGATAGCGCCCACGTCGGGGCCGAAGAAGGCGATGGCGTTCAAGCCGCGCTCTTCCAGCGCATAAATCAAGGCGTCGATCGGCTCCAGGTTGCCGGTGTTCCAGTGCGCCCGATAGAAGAGGATGCCGACGGTGGCAGCTCCCACGTTCCGGGACGCTAGGCAGGCGGCGGCATCGATAGTCCTGTTGTAATCCGGGTGATAAACGCCGACTTCCGGCATTTCATAGGGCGCTTCGTAGCCGAACGCCGTTCCGAGGAAGGTATCGCTCAGGAACTTTAGCATCTCGATGGCGTTGCCGGCGCCGCCATCGAGGCAGTAACGCCAGGCCGTGTCCGCCACGGTCAACGGCACCGTGCCGAGACGCGGCAAGTCGGCATCGGGTTGCGCGTCGCCCGGCAGACAGAGCAGCGGCAAGCCGTGGGCACGGGCGAGTTGGGCGATGGCCTCCAGCGCTTCCCGCCAATAAGCCAGGCCGCCGAGGGCACGGACCAGCAGCACGCGGCTTTCTTGCAATACGTCGTCGAGGTAGGCGTCGAAGACGCGCGGGTCGCGCAAACGGTCCAGGTTCAGAGCGCGCACGCTGGGGAAGCCGGGAGGCAGCACATCCACGGCGGTGGACCAGGTATGCACCTCCGTATCGGAGGCGGTCAGCAAGACGATGTCCGCGGGCTGTTGGTCGATCGGCGTGAAGGGTTCGGCATCCTCGCCGGGCCAGCGCTCGAAGCGCAAATGCTCCAACTCGACGGGAAAGGGTATAGCCTCGTTGCCATTCTTACAGCGGCTCGCCCACTGGACGAGAACGGCGTAATCCTCGCGCGTCGTCAGCCGGCCATACCAGGCGGCATCGGTCGGCGTCAGAATGCTGCACACGTTGGCCAGGTCGCACGGCCCGAGGCAGCCGCTGACGGTCAGCTGTACGTGCTTGTTGAGCTTTTCCTCTTTCCATAGTGGTTTGAGATAGTCGAGCGGCACGCCGGGCAGGCCGCGTTCGGTCTGGCCGCAACAGCAGCCCTGGCACAGGACAATCTGGGCCAGCGGCCGGCGGCGCGTGCGCAGGCCCGGCCCGCCCGTGTGCGGCAACGGCAAGTCGGGGAGTTGGCCGAGGTAGTGCATGGTTTACGTTGTATAGGTCCCGGCATCGCCGCGAAACGCTTCTTCGAAGCGTCGCTAACCGGCGCGCGCTTAAAACTTCCGCCGCGAGAAGCGAAGAAACTATGGCGCCACCGTGCCCGGCGTCCGTACAATGGGAAAACCGAAGCCTACCATTCGGTCCCACCCAAGCGCGACTCATCCGCGAGCGCCCTACCCCGCGGCATCGGGAGGCCCCATGCTCGACTGGCTCGATTTCTTCAACAATCCCGATTGGAACGGCAAACTCCGAGCGCTGCTCGCCTCACTCGATACGGCCGACCCGCGCTTCCTCGGCGTCATCGTCGCCATCGCGCTCTTTGTCGGCTCGAAAGTGGTATCCGGCCAGCCATCGCTGCGCCGCCTGGGATTGCGTTTCGGGGCGGGCACCTTCCTGGCTTACCTGGGCTACGCCTACGCCAGCGGCATGTCGTTCGAGAGCGCGGAGTTGCCCGGACTCGCCCTGCGCGCGTTCAACGCCGGCGGCATCGTCTTGGGCTTTACCTGGATCGTCCTGCCGGTGTTGAATTTCCTGTTGACGCACTTGCGCGTGGCTATCGCGGCATTTCTCGGCTACGGCGCCTATGCCCTGTGGAACGCCGACAACTTCTCGGCCGAACACCTGCAAGAAATCGGCCTGCGCGGCCTGATCGCCGTGGCGCTGGCATTGATCGTCGCCTGGATTTTGCAGCCGATTGGAGACTATATCCGCTCCATGCTGCCGCAGCCGAAAGCACCGCCCAAGGAAGACGGCGATCCCGAGCCAAAACCGCGCTGGCGCGGCCGACGGCGCCGCGCTCCCGAGACGATGCCGGCGGAAACGCCCGCGCCCGCAGCACCGGCCATTGCCACGGTCCTGGCGTCGCAACTCGAAATTCTGTCGTCCCAGCTGGAACAGATCGCGCCGCAATCGGTGGATGGGCAGCGGCGCCGCGACCGGGTGCGCTTGCAGGTCGAAATGCACTACGTCCTGGCCGTCCCCCACCTCGGCGGTCGGCTGACACGGGAGGTCTTCGACGAGTTCGTCAACCGCTATCTCGGCGATCACCTGCCGCCGGAAGTGGTGGAGGAAAACAGCAAGCAGCTGCTGGCGATCTTGCACGAACGTCAACGGCAAGCGCACGACGCGCCCGCCGCCAGCGTGGAGGAGTTGGCGCGGCGTCTGCTCGACGCGCCGAAGCACGGCAACGGCGTGGCCGAGCGCTCCGCCCCGTTGGGGCTATAAACGCCAGCTTTCCGCGCCGGCCGATTCCGCGCGGCTTTCTTAACTTGATGCACATGGGGTTTTCGCCCCCGCTCGCCGGGCGAGTTCTTTGGCCCCGTCGCCAATCCGCGCTTTTAACCCCCTTTTCTCTTGACTCATCCCCCTCCGCTTTCGTCCAATGCCGTTAGTGTACATGTGTATAAATAACGCGGCGCAGCTGGAGAGAGCGGCTATGAGCGACCATGCCCTGAGCGACGACGATTCCGAGCCTTCGCTCGCCCACGGCCT
Source organism: Gemmatales bacterium (assembly GCA_038239465.1). GTDB lineage: Bacteria > Planctomycetota > Planctomycetia > Gemmatales > Gemmataceae > JBBSES01. The sequence goes on along the minus strand of JBBSES010000086.1, from coordinate 6,437 downwards.
CGGTCGGGCCGATCACTTTCTCGCGCCGGCGCGCGAGGATTGGGACCGCCGGCTCTTCGAGTGCTGTCATCCGATCGGGCGCGGCATCCTCGACCGCGTCATGTTTGGCCGGCCCGAGGTGCCGTTGCTGCTCTTGCGCGACACGATGCACCTGACGGAAGCCGCCGCTCGCGCGGCGTTCGAGCGCATCTCCGAACGGCAGTTGCGGCGCATCTTCGTCGCCCTGTTGACGCGCCTGGTCCTGGACCGCGATGACGAAATCCGCGTCGCGCCCGACCTGCCCGAGTTGACGGCGGCGCAGAGTCGAACGGTGCGCCGCTTCGTGCATTCGGGCGTCTGGGCCGCGGCGGACGACGGCGTTTTGGAACGCTATCTCGGACGAATCGCGCTGGGGCGGCTGTCGCTGGGCCAGGTGATGGCCTTCGTCGTCGGCTCGATCGTCGGCGGCGACGCGGCGGCCGGGTCCATGCTCCTGGGCGGCAGCGTGGCCATTTGCGCCGGCTGGTTTGACGATGCCCGGCGTGCTTATGGCGCCGCCTTTCTCCATGTCTGCGAGCGCCTGGAAGCCCGCGCCGGGCGCCGGCCGCCGGATCGGTTTTCCTTGAACTGAGGGCCATCGCGGCCGCGTATTTCTCTTGTCGTGGGCAGTCTCCCCTATTATGGTTCAAGAACGCTTCCTCGAAGCGCCCCTAACCTCCGTCCGCGCGGTGTGCAGTCCCCGGAGACCCCTTTGTGGCGACGACTCCCCTCGACCAGGTACGCGACTGCCTGACGCGCGGCGGGCTGATGTCGCCCGCCGAGTTCTCCGCCTTTCACGACGCTCTACCGGCACCGCGCCCCACGGAAGCGCAAGCCCTCACCGCCGAATTGGTCAAGCAAAACAAGCTCACTGCCTATCAAGCAACGCTCGTCGCCCAGGGTCAAACCAAGGGGCTGATTTTCGGCGAATACACCGTCCTCGACCGCCTCGGCGAAGGCGGCATGGGCATGGTCTACCAGGCCCAGCACCGCTATCTGAAGCGCACCGTCGCCCTGAAAGTGCTGCACGCCTCGGTCACGCAATCGGACGACGCGGTCAAGCGCTTCCGCCGCGAGGTGGAAGCGATCGCCCGGTTGTCGCATCCCAACGTCGTCGCCGCCTTCGACGCCAACCAGCAGGACGGCACCTACTACTTCGTCATGGAGTACGTGGACGGCACCGACCTTTCGCGCCTGGTCAAGGAGCAAGGGCTGCTGTCGGCCGTTAAGGCGCTCGATTATGTTCTCCAGGCGGCCCGAGGATTGGAGCACGCGCACAAGAAGGGGGTCATCCACCGCGACATCAAGCCGTCGAACCTGGTCCTCAACGCCGAGGGGCAGATCAAGATCCTCGACATGGGCCTGGTGCGCTTCACCGACTCGCGCAAGCACGACGGCAGCGGGGAAGGTCTGACGCAGACCGGCGACATCATGGGGTCGTTCGACTACATCGCGCCGGAGCAGGCCATCGACACCAAGCGCGCCGACCAGCGCGCCGACGTGTATAGCCTGGGCTGCACGCTCTATTTCCTGCTGGTGGGCAAACCGCCCTACAGCGGTGACACGTCGATGCAGAAGCTGCTGGCGCATCGGGAGAACGCGATTCCGTCGCTGCGCAAGGCGCGGCCCGACGTGCCTTTATCGCTGGACGCCGTCTTCCATCACATGGTCGCCAAGAAGGCGGAAGACCGCTACGCCGCCATGAGCGACGTGGTCGCCGACCTGGAAGCGTGCCAGGCACCGCGCGAAGCCACGGACAAAAGCACGGTCGCTGCCCTCTCTTTGCCGCAGCCGCGCGTGCGCAATGGCACCGGGCGGCTGGTGATCCTGTGCGGTACGGCTTGCATCCTCGCCGTCCTGGCGGCCGAGGTGCTGACGACCTATCTGCGCACGGCCGACCAGCCGGCGCCAGACGGTTTGGCGCATGTGCAAGGCTGGGCGCTGGGCGTCGGCGCCGGCATGGTGCTGCTGGGCGTCGTGCTGAGCGTGTTAGGCAGCGTGGGCAGCCGCCTGGTCGCGGGACAGAAGCCGCAAGCGCGTCCCGGCGAGTGGTTCGCGGTGGCTTTCCGCTGGCTGGTGGGCACCCTGGCCGGGCTTCTCGTCGGCGCCATCGGCGGCGGCGCTCTCGGCGGCGCCCTGGCCCTTAATGGCAACGAGTTCATTCGCATGGTCGGCGGCACCATCGTCGGCGTCTTCGTCGGCGCCGCTCTCGGCCGGCGCCGCGTTTGGCTAGCGATTCTCGGCTGCGGGCTGGTCGGCTACTTCGCCGGGCCGGAGATTGGCCGGTACGATCTGTCGCTCGAAAGCATCGGCATCGACCTGCGTCTGGAAGGGACCACCGTGGCGCTGCTGGGCTTCGCGGCCATCGGCGCCGTCGTCGGCGCGGTCCTCGGCGCGGAACGCCGCGAGGTGGGGGGCAAGCGGACGCCGGAGGTGGAAAGCAAATCGACCCCGAGCCTCACCCCTCCCGCGGCCAGCGACGCGATCACCAGCGGTAAGACGGTTCGCCGCGCGGTGGAACACTCTTGACGAGCGAGGAACGTGCAGCGCGGAACGTGGAGCGAAAGGGCGGCCTGTCCGATTTTCTCATTGGCCACGGACACGCCCATGCTTGCCGCGAATCTCGATCAGCACTGTTTCCCGGCTGAGTTTGCCGGTGATGCGGAGTGGAAATGGGTAGCGCTTGAAATACGCGAACACGACGAGTGGGCAAGGGGTCAGTATCGAGGAGTTTGGCACAAACTCAATCAAGCGTTGGCGACACAGCATCAACTTGCTCAACATCTTCCGGCACCTGCCTGGACGAACTGGAAGCCGGGCGACTGGTGCGAACAGCGGAATTGCGAGGGACGAGCGAAGTACGTCATGGCGTGCGGCGAATACTTGGTGGGGTTCTTGAATTGCTGGCCCGATGCCGTCTCGGGAATCGATCCCGAGCAACGGATTCTCTACGTCGAGCACCTGGCCGCGGCTCCCAATAATATCGACACCGTTTATGGCGAAAACAGTTTCGCGGCGTGGGGCTATCGCTTCTGGCGTGTTCGTTCGCTCTGAGCTTCGGTTATGGGCATAACGGGCGCATCGGGCTTCACGTGGCCGATGAGTGGGCATTGAAATTCTACAACTACGTGAGCGAGAAATACTGCGCGAGCGGCTTGTTTCACCCAGAAAAGCGCGGCATAACGGCGCCGAGGCCTCGCGGCATCGCCGAATCCGGCAAAACGTATCTGGAGTCCGTTGAGGACGCGGCGACTCGTTGGCTCGATTACTATCGGCGGACGCGATGAAATTCATACCTAAACCCGCATGGGCGACCGAGTTGACCGACGAAGAGGAGCGCATCCTCGAAGCGGTTCCTTGTCTTGGCTCGCCGCCCGAAACCGCGCCGCGCATCGACGCCCGCCTGATACCGGCCGACGGCGGATATCGGGTCAGTGCCAAGACCCTGGTCGATACCGTGAGCCACATGCAACAGCTGGTCCATTATGCGGGCTACGATGCGTGCTTTGGCCCGAACCCCAACTTCGCCGACCTGCGCGCGCTTCGTCCCGAAGTTTTGACAGTGGCGCGTCTCACGATTGAGCCTTTCGCCGAAGGTAGCTTCGTCATTCCCACGAGGCTGGAATCCGAAGCCGTCTCTTTCGCGACGGAAGACGGTCGCCGGCAAGTGACCGCCGAGAGCGTGGCGCACCGATTTAACGAGATTCTCGAACACGTCGGTCATCGTTCCCTGGCGTCGGATGTTTCCGCGGGGGCGATACAGGCAATCGAGTCTTTCGGCGCGGTTCTTCGTCGGGAAATCGCGGCGATCGAATTTTCCTCCTACGACGGCAAAGGGGAAGGAAAACTCGCGCCCCGAGTTATCGACGCGAATTTCCTCACACGCGCGATGCGCGTGAAACAGGAACGCCAGATCGTCTACGATGAAACGGAAACGCTTGAGGGCAAGGTGACCGCGCTCGACATCCACGAGGGCAAGTTACAACTCAGCGTGGACGGCCAACGGCGGCGCGTGCGCGGCACGTTTGACATGATGTTCCTGCCCTCCTTGATGGAAATCCTGGGACAGCGCATGCGGCTCACCGGATACGTGCAATGGAAATCGGGCGCCCCCGCGACCATTCGTATACTGACCGCGCAGACGTTAGCCGAAGACGAGTGACGGCCACCAACCGAACGAATCATCCTCATGACTCCTAGCGATTCGAGCCGTTTGGTGCTCCTCTGGGTGATTTTTTGGATTGGCGCCAGCACGCCCGCCCAGCCGCCGCGCGACACACTGCCCCCGGCCAAACTCATGGGCGAATCGGCGACTCTGGCCCGTCGTCTCGCCGACCTAATCGTTCGGGAGAGCCAGGCGCAATGGCCCGACATCATCGAGGAATACCAGCGCATCATCGAAGAGAACGGCGACGACCTCGTGCCGCTTGATGCGCGCGACCCGCGCCAGTGCCTGCCGGCGTGGCGCTTGTGTCATGCCCGTCTTGCCGCTCTGCCCGCCGCGGCCCGGCGCCTCTACCGCGACCGCGTGGACGAGCAGGCTAAGCAATGGCTCAACCAGGGAATCGAGCGCCGCGACTCGGCCTCGTTACGCCGCGTGGTCGAGCGCGCCTTCGGCAGCCGGTCCACCGAGCGGGCGCTCGACCTACTGGGCGACATGGCCTTCGAGCGCGGCGATTTCGACGAGGCCGAACGCTGGTGGCGCATGCTCGTCGCGCCGTGCACGCCAGACGGCTTGACCTATCCCGATCCCGAGGGCGACGGCGGGGTTGTCCGGGCGAAGGCGCTGCTGTGCCGTTTCTATCGCGGCGAGCGCGAGTTGGCCTTGAGCGAGTTCAAGGCATTCCGCGCGAAGCACGCCAAGGCGGAAGGCCTGCTCTGCGGCAAGCGCGGCAACCTGGGTGAGACGCTGCAGGCGCTCGCCGATCAGGCCGACGAGGTCGCGCCGACGGCGGTAACCTCCGCGAATACGTTTGGCGGCGACGCGCGGCGCAACGGCATCCTCGCCGCGGCGCCGCCGCTGGGGCGTCTCGAAGCGACGTGGCGCGTGGCCCTTTCTGGGAGCGAGGCGCGGGAGCCGGGGAAGGCGGTTGGTCCAGCGCGGGCGGCGCTGTCGCTGGCGTATCACCCCGTCATCGTCGGCGACCTGGTGGTGTTGGCCGATGCGCGATCGGTGACGACCTATGACCTCGTGACCGGGGCGATGCGCGGCCGGTGCGACCTCCTCGAAGACCTCAAAATGGACGGCCCCGTGCCGGATACAAATCGGCCGTCGCCACCGGAAGCGCGGCAGACCGTCAGCGTGGCCGATGGCAAGATATACGTCCGCCTCGGCGCCCGGCCGCTCATCGATCCGCGCGCCATCCCCGCCAAGCCGGAAAACGCCGACGCCGTCGAGGCGCGCGGCGAGAGTATCGTCGCTTGCCTCGACCTGGCCGCCGACGGAAAGGGGAAATTGCCGTGCCGCTGGCAGGTGCGGGCGCGCGCGGCCGACGAGCCGGCCTTTTTCGAAGGCTCGCCGGTGGTCCGCGATGGTTTGGTTTTCGTGGCGCGGACGCGCTGCGTCGATCCAACGGTCTTCACGTCCATCGACTGCTTCGACGCTGAAACCGGCGCGACGCACTGGCGCAAGGACGTGTGCGAGGCGCGCGAGCAGCGCGAAGGCAAGCCGCGCTTTCGGCACCATTTGCTCACGCTGGCCGGGCCACGCATCGTCTATTGCACGCACTCCGGCGCGATCGTCGCGCTTGAAGCCGCCACCGGCAAGCGCGCCTGGGCGGCGCGCTACCCGCGGCGCGAAGCCTCATCGGCCGAGGGGCAATCGTCGCCGCGCGATTTGGCTCCGTGCGTCTATGCGAAGGGGCGTCTGCTCGTGGCGCCGTCCGACGCCGATCGCCTGTTTTGCATCGACGCGGAAACCGGGCGCACCCTGTGGGAAAGCCGACCGCTGGAAGTGATACACCTCCTCGGAGTGGCGCGCGACAAGCTGATCGTCACGACCGCGACGGCGCCGCGCGGCATCCGCGCGTTGGACGTCGCCACCGGCCGCGACCTGCGCGATTGGCTGCAACCCAACGACGGCGCCGGCGACATGCCGACCCTCGGCCGTGGCCTCCTCGCGGGCGACGAGGTATTTTGGCCGACCGTCCATGGTTTGCGCGTCCTCAATCAAAGCGACGGCCAACCCAGCGAGCGACGACTTCTGCCAGGGGACAACGCCATCAAGGGTAATCTAGCGATGGGCGGCGGTTGCCTCATCGTCGCCACTTCGCGGGAACTGCTCGGCTTCGTCCCCGAAGAACGGCGTTCGTCGCCGCGCGGCGTTGGCCGCCGCTGATATACTTCAATGGCGCAGGCGAGCGGGGGGGCGTAAGCTCCCCGTGGATTTCCCCTGGAGAACCACGGGGGGGCTTACGCCC